>JBEKVP010000137.1:0-6538 GCA_049513935.1 Steroidobacteraceae bacterium | reverse complement strand
CCGAGCGCGAGCAGTCCCGCGAGCGCGCCTCGCTTGATGCGGGCCGACCGATTCGGTGCGGCCTCGGTGAGCGCGCGGCAGGCCGCGATGGCAAGCACCGCCAGGCTCGGAATCGAGACGCGCATGACGAAGTCGTTGGCCGCGCCGAAGCTCGCCAGCGGCAGAAGCGCGAGGATCGCGAGCGCGAGCACCACCTGGCTCGACGCGCGAATCGCGAGGATGGCAGCGCCGATGAGGCCGGCCTCGAGCACGAAGAACTCCGCATGGCGCACGACATCCAGCGCCACGGCGGCGGCGCCGAACCCGTTGCGGCCGATGGTCCAGCCTTTCGGGATCCGGCCGGCATCGAGCGTCAAGTACCCGGCAACCACCACGCCGACCGCGAGCGCGGGCGCCCAGAACCGCGGATCCGCGAGCTTCCGCGAGCGCTCGCGCCGCGCGGCGTCCCACATCCGGCACAGCACGAACGGCAGGGCCCCGAGGGCCGTGAGCGGCGACCAGAGCGCGAGCGCCACGACCAGGAGCGGCAGCACCGGCTCGAGGCCGCCGCGCCGCGGTTCGCGCATCAAGAGGCCCATGGCGACCCAACCGCCGAGCGCATGATTCGGCACCCAAAAGAGTTGCGTGGTCATGGACGAATATTGATAGCTCCCTGCCCACCATTCCAGGTGTCTCGTGACGTCCCAGTGCGAGAGTGAATCCGGCACCCGCAGCAGCGTGCCGACCACGTCGAGTCCGCTGAAGAGCACGATGACCACGGCGGCTCCCAGCGCGCCGGCCAGCCGCACGGGCTCTTGCGAGAGCACCTGCATCAGAAAGAGCACCGCGCCGGCGGCGGTCCAGGCCGCGAGCGCCGCGTGCGCGGCGAGGAGTCCGGCCCACTTGCCGATCAGCGCGGCCGGCAAGTAGTAGCCGATCGGTGCCCGCAGCAGGCTATCGCGGCCCTCGAGCACTCCGTAGCCCACCGGCCATCGACCCGTGACGAGATCGTGCAAGACGGCGTCGCGCAGATGCCAGTCAGCGTTCGCGAAGACCAGGTGCCCCGTACCGCCGCACACGGTCCAGAGGCAGCCCACGGCCGCTGCGACGGCGAGCTGGGTAGCGGACACCGGCCATCGCTCGGCAGGGAGCGAGGCGGCCAAGGACTTGAGCGAATAGGCCGCGCACAGAACGAGCGGGATGGCCGCCCAGATCTCGATCCAGCCGAACAGAAAGATCGGCAGCGGCAGCACGAGATAGAGCACGGCGAGTCGATCCAGGAGATCGAGTGACGTTGAGCGGGCCACGATCCTGGGAAGCTATCACACCAGCGCGTTGATGCCGGTCGCGCCGAGCGCCCACGCGCGCTCGAGAGCCACGCCGCGCGCGAACAGCGGCACGGCCACGCGCGCGCACAAGGCGGCGAGGTCTCCCGGCGCGAGCACAGGGTTGAGGACGAGAAAGTCGGCCCCCGCCGCCGCCGCAGCCTCCGCCTCCGCGGGGCTTCGACAGTCTGCCCCGACGAGCCCCGATCGCCGGCGCGCGCCCTCAAGCGCGCGCGCGTTCACGACATCGCACGCGCGCACGACGCGGTAGTGGGGTGTGGTGTCCCGCCGCAAGCGCTCAGGCAGTCGGAGCGCCGCCAATATCGGGCGATCCGCCGGCAATAAATCGGCGGCCGCGAGCGCGGCCCGATCGCACCAGCGCAACGCCTGACCGTCGAGGCCGCGCGGGCGTCCGCGGTAGCGCCGTACCACCCACACGTCGAGGAGCACCTCCCCGTAAGGGTACGTGTGATGGAGCCGCAGGAGCGGCCGGGGCGGCCCGATGGTGACGCCGATTTCCTCGCGGAGCTCGCGCTCGAGCCCCTGGGCGGGGCCCTCGCCGGGCTCGAGCTTGCCGCCGGGAAACTCCCAGGCGCCCGCGAGGTGCTTTCCCGGGGGCCGTTGCGCGATCAGCACGCGCCGGCGCGCGTCGATCAGCGCCGCGGCGACGACGTGAATCGGTCCAGCGTTTCGCGTCCCGGTCAACCGCTCGCTTGCTGCAAGGCGCCGTGGCAGTGCTTGTATTTCTTGCCCGAACCGCACGGGCACATCTCGTTGCGTCCGACCTTGGGCACCTGTCGCACGAACGGTACCGCCGCCGCCGCACCCGCGCGCGGGCCGCCCACGGGATCGTCCGGGGGCGGACCTGGCGGGCCTGCGCCTGGAAAGCCGCCGTTCTCGCCGGCGCCGGGACCCGCTTGAATCGGCGACACCGCTTCGGCGTGCTGCATTTGCAGAGCCCGCGCCAGGCGTTGCTGACGTTCGAGCTCTTCGCGCTCGACTTCCGCCTGGCTGCGCACCTGAATCTTCGACAGCATCGTGATGGTGTCGAACTTGATCCGCTCGAGCATGGCGGAGAACAGCTCGAACGCCTCGCGCTTGTATTCTTGCTTGGGATTTTTCTGCGCGTAACTGCGCAGGAAGATGCCCTGGCGCATGTAATCCATCGCCGCCAGATGCTCGCGCCAGTGCGTGTCGAGCGTCTGCAGCATGACCTGCTTCTCGATGTGGCGCATCATCTCGGGCCCCAATGTGGCCAGCTTCTGCTCGTAGGTGGTCTCGAGAGCGGTGACGATCTTGGTCTTGAGCACGTTCACGTCGCCCGACTCGTCGGCCTTGACCCACTCCTCGATCGGAAGCTTGGCGCCGAAATCGCGCTCGAGGGCCTGATCGAGGCCCGGCACATCCCAGTTCTCCTCGGGTGCACCTTGCGGCATGTACTGATCGACGAGCTGCGCGACCGCGTCCTCGCGCACGCCCTTGACAGCCTCGCTCACGTTCTCCGCGGCCATCAGATCGGTGCGCTGCTGGTAGATCACGCGACGCTGATCGTTCGCAACGTCATCGTACTCGAGCAGCTGCTTGCGGGCGTCGAAGTTGTGCTGCTCGACGCGGCGCTGCGCGCGTTCGATCTGGCGCGTGAGCATGCCGCTCTCGATCGCCTCGCCCGCCTTCATGCCGACGCGCGTCATGAGCGCCTTCATGCGGGTCGGATCGCCGAATATCCGCATCAGATTGTCTTCGAGCGACAGATAGAAGCGGCTCGATCCCGGATCGCCCTGCCGACCGGAGCGGCCGCGCAGCTGATTGTCGATGCGGCGGGATTCGTGGCGCTCCGTGCCGATGATGTGCAGGCCCCCGGCGGCGAGCACTTGCTCGTGGCGCTTCTGCCAGGCGTCGTGGATCTCCTTCAGGAGCGCTTCACTCGGATTCTCGCTCGCGTTGATCTCGGGCTGCGGGTTGCCGCCGAGCACGATGTCGGTGCCGCGGCCCGCCATGTTGGTGGCGATGGTGATGGAGCCGGGCCGTCCCGCCTCGGCGACGATGTGCGCCTCGCGCTCATGCTGCTTGGCGTTCAGCACCTCGTGAGGGATTTTGGAGGCGACCAGGAGCTTCGCCAGCCGCTCCGAGGTGTCGATCGACGTGGTACCGACCAGCACCGGCTGTCCGCGCTTCACGCAATCCTGGATGTCCTCGAGGATGGCCTGGAACTTGTCGTGCTCGGACAGAAACACCAGGTCGGAGTTGTCCTTGCGGATCATCGGCTTGTGCGTCGGGATCACGACCACCTCGAGGCCGTAGATCTGCTGGAACTCGAACGCCTCGGTGTCCGCCGTGCCGGTCATGCCCGAGAGCTTGGAATACAGGCGGAAATAATTCTGGAAGGTGATCGAGGCGACCGTCTGGTTCTCCTCGCGGACCTTCACGCCCTCCTTCGCCTCGACCGCCTGGTGCAAGCCGTCCGACCATCGGCGTCCCGGCATGGTGCGGCCGGTGAACTCGTCGACGATGATCACCTCGCCCTGGCGCACGATGTACTCGACGTCCCGCTTGTACAAGGCGTGCGCGCGCAACGCCGCGTTCAGGTGATGCATCAAGCGGATGTTGGTGGCGTCGTACAGGCTCTCGCCCTCGCGCAGCACACCGATCTCCGCCATCAGTCGCTCGACCTTCTCGTGGCCGTCCTCGGTGAGCGTCGCCTGCTTGTGCTTCTCCTCGACGGCATAGTCGCCCGGGCCGTTCTCTTCTTTCTGCCGGGTCAGCCGCGGGATCAGGGTATTGATCTTGACGTAAAGCTCGGTGCTCTCCTCGGCGGGACCGGAAATGATCAACGGCGTGCGTGCCTCGTCGATCAGAATCGAGTCGACCTCATCGACGATGGCGAAGGAGAGCTTGCGCTGGACGCGATCCTCCAGTCGAAACGCGAGGTTGTCGCGCAGGTAATCGAACCCGAATTCGTTGTTGGTCCCGTAAGTGATGTCCTTGGCGTAGGCCGCCCGCTTTTCCTCTTGCGACTGGGCGTTCTTGATGACGCCCACGTCCATGCCGAGGAACTTGTAGACCGGGCCCATCCAATCCGAGTCGCGCTGTGCCAGGTACTCGTTCACGGTGACGACGTGCACGCCCTCGCCGGTGAGCGCATTGAGATACGCGGGGAGGGTTGCAACCAGCGTCTTGCCCTCGCCGGTGCGCATCTCGGAGATCTTCCCCAGGTGCAGCGCCAGGCCGCCGATGAGCTGCACGTCGAAATGGCGCAGCCCGAGCTTGCGGCGCGCCGCCTCGCGCACTAATGCGAAGGCCTCCGGCACCAGGGCGTCGAGCGGAGTTCCGCCCGTGTAGCGAGCCTTCAGCTCGCGCGTCTTCTCGGGAAATTGCTCGTCGGCGAGCGCCCGGACGTCGCTCTCGAGAGCGTTGGTGGCGGCGACGCTACGGCTCAGCTCCTTGATGAGGCGCTGATTTCGGCTGCCAAATACTTGGGTCAGAAGCTTCCACACGCGGAGCAAGTCCTAAGGATGTAGGGGTCGGAAAAATTGACTATTGTACGGATAGACCGGAAGGCCGGTAAATCGTTTCGAGCGCGGCCGGCGAGGCGCGGCCGGCGAGGCCCGGTCTGCGGAGCCGGTTTTTCAGGCCGGCGACTCAAAGGCCGCTGCTCGAGCGCTTTTTGCGGGACTTAGCGCTCCTCGCCGATGAAGCGCAACGGATCGACCTGCGTGCCGTTCTTGAGCACTTCGAAGTGCAAGTGCGGGCCCGTCGAATGACCGGTCGAGCCCATCAGCGCGACTTCCTGGCCCTTGCTCACCATGTCGCCCTGCTTCACCAGGAGCTTCTCGTTATGGCAGTAGCGCGTCGACAAGCCGTTGCCGTGATTGATTTCCACCATCTCGCCGTAACCGGCCCGCTCGCCGGCAAAAGTCACGAGTCCCGCCGCCACCGAGGAGACCTTTGAGCCCGGCTGACCCGCGAAGTCGAGGCCCTTGTGAACCGCGAGGTAGCCGGTAAAAGGATCCGTCCGCCGCCCGAAATACGAGGAGATCCATCCGTCCTGCACCGGCCGCCCTTCCGGATAGACCTGCTTGTTGAGCTCGCGGGTAAGAATCATGTTCTCCAGCACCCCGAGCTGCTGCTCGCGGCTCGAGAGCTGTGTCTGCAAGTCATCGACCATGGCCGTGAGGTCCGGTATCTGAGCCGGCTGGCCATCGGCCCCTTCGCCGCCGCCAAGCGCCGGCGGGTTGCCGAAATCGAACTCGCCATCGTTCAGATTCGCCATGCGCGTCAAGCGCTTGCCGAGGGCATCCAGGCGAATCACATTCGCGTTCATCTGGCCGACGCGCATCGCCAGGGCGTTCACCTTCTCCTGCAATACCCGGCGCACGTCCTCGATCTGCGCCTGCTCCCGCAAGAGGTCGGCGGACCAGTTGCCGAGCTGGTCGATCGGGGTCCCGTTCCGGCCGTGGGCCCCGAGCCCCATGCCGATCGAAAACGCGCCGCCGACGACGAGAAGCACCAGGGCGGCGGCCGCGCAGAGCACCAGGGGGTGGCGTAGATCGACTTGTTTGACCCGACCGGTCTTGCGGCCAACGAATATGACGTTCATTTGAATTGGAGCGTGGCGGCCGTCATTTTGATCCCGGCTCCCGTGGGCTTATTAGAAACCGGCGTAGACTATGCAGGGTAAGGTCAGCTAAAACAAGGAAATTAAGCACGCTTTTAGTGCCCATTCGCCGGTCCACGAGACGTACCTCCGTGAGAAAATCTAGGGATATCAAAGACTTATTTACAGGAGGTAGCGCCCGCCTTACGAGTCTCATGGACCGGAGCCGTGCACGCTCCGCCGTTCTCGCGAAGGTCCAGGCCGCCCTCCCCCCCGATCTGGCCCTCACCGTAGAGACCGCTGGCTTCGACGCGGGACGGCTCACGGTCGGCGTCGCTGGCGCAGTCTGGGCCTCACGACTGCGTTATGCGACCGACGCACTGCGTCATAAGGTCGGCCAGTCGATGGGGGTCGAAATTCAGAGCGTGCGCATCAAAGTGGTGCAGCGCAGCGTTTGAGGGGAGGTCTCGAAGCAGCGCCCCCCGGGAAGCAGCGCCCCAAGCCCTCAGGCGCGCGCAGCCGCCGCCGCGACGTAGGAAATCGGCGCCTCAGCCAGGCTCTCGAACGTGACTTCCCGCCAGGCGTTCTGCGAGCTGATGAGCGCGCGCAGCAACTTGTTGTTGAGCGCGTGGCCCGACTT
>JBEKVP010000136.1:0-6572 GCA_049513935.1 Steroidobacteraceae bacterium | reverse complement strand
GCGCGGACAGGATGGTGATCGGTTGAAACACCCGCACGAACAGGAGCACCAGCACCGCAAGCACCATGAGCACTCCGGCCCCGATCGCGAGCGCGAAGTTCTCCATCATCTCGCCGAAGAACTCCGAATCGCCCTTCTTGACCAGATGAACGCCCTGCGGCAGGTGCGTAAGCGTGGGCAAGGCATAGATCTTCGAGTTCGCCGTGCCGAGCTCGATGCCCGGACTCAGATCGGCCTCCACGAACACGCGCCGTAGCTGGTTGTAGCGGCGCACGGCCGAAGGACCTTGTCCGAAACTCAGATCGGCCACGGTCTTGAGCGGAACCGCGCCGCCCGAGGCGGTCGGCACCGGGAGGTTTTCGAGCGTCGCCAGATCGCGCCGCGCGCTCTCGAGCAAGCTCACGCGTATCGGGATCTGCCGGTCGGACAGCGAGAACTTCGCGCCGTTCTGCGGCAGATCGCCGAGTGTCGCGATGCGGATGGTCTGACTGATGCTCTGGACGCTCACGCCCATCTGCGCGGCGAGGTCGAGGCGCGGATGCACCACGATCTCCGGTTTGGGCAGGTCGCCGCGGATGCGCGGATTGCGGATCTCGTTCAGCCCCTGCATTTCCGCGACCAGCTGGTGCGCCGTTTTCTCGACCAGCGGCGGATCGTCGCCCGTGAGATAGAGCTGGATGTCGCGTCCTCCGCCGCCGTCGGAGAAGTTGAGATGCCCGTCGGGAACCTGATTGAGCACCGGCATCATGCTTTGTTCCCATTGCTTCTGGCTCATCGAGCGCTGACTGCGCGGCACCAGGCTCACGTAGATCGAGGCGTTCTGAATGAGCCCGTCGCTCGAGCCGACGAATTCGACCACGTTGGTGACTTCAGGCGACTTGCGCAGCAGCGCGGCCGCGGCGGCCGATACGCGCGAGGTGTCGGCGAGAGTCCCGCCGGGCGGCAGCTCGATTTCGAGTTGCGCGTTCGCGAAATCCTCGGGCGGCAGGAACGTTTGCGGCAGGATCGTGAACAGCCCGACGGACATGACGAAGAACAGGAAGCCGCCGAACATGGTCTTCCAGCGATGCACGGCACACCAGCGCAGCATCGACAGATACATCGTCATGATGGGACCGTCGCCGCGATGGACGGTCGTGGAATCGGGGCGCAGCGTATAGGCGGCGAGCACCGGCGTGATGAGACGGGCGACCATCAGCGATATGAATACCGCGGCGGCGACGGTCAAGCCGAACTGCCGGAAATATTGACCCGTGATGCCGCCCATGAAGCTCACCGGCAGGAACACCGCGATGATGGTGGCCGAGGTCGCGACGACGGCAAGTCCGATCTCGTCGGCTGCATCGAGCGCGGCCTTGAAGCCGCTCTTGCCCATGCGCATGTGCCGCACGATGTTCTCGATCTCGACGATGGCATCGTCAACCAGCACGCCCGCCACCAGCGACAGCGCGAGCAGGGTGATCTGATTGAGAGTGAAATCCATCCACTGCATGAATGCGAACGTCGGGATCGCGGACAGAGGAATCGCGAGCGCGGAAATCACCGTCGCGCGCCAGCTCCGCAAGAACAGCCACACGACCGTCACGGCGAGAATCGACCCCTCGATGATCGCGCTCAACGAGGACTCATAGGTCCGGAGCGTGTGATCGACGGTGGTCGAGACCAGCGTCATCTGTACGGCCGGCGTCTCGATGCGGATTTTCGCGAGTTCCGCCTCCACCGCCCGCGACACGCTCACATCCGACGCGCCCTTCGCCTTGAACACGCCGAAAGCGGTGGCCGGGCGGCCGTTGAGCCGCGCGAGGGAACGCACCTCCGCGACGCCGTCATGCACATCGGCGATCTGGCCCAAGCGGAACGAGCGCCCGCCGCGCGCGATGATCTCCGTTTCCGCCAGATCCTCGGCCGACTTCGCTCCGCCCAGGACGCGGATCGATTGCTCGCCACCCCCCACTTCGGCCCTGCCGCCGGCGGCATCGAGGTTCAGGGCGCGCAGCTGCTCGTTGACCTCGACCGCGGTGATGCCGAGTGCCTGCAGCCGCGATGGATCGAGCTCCACCCGGATCTCGCGGCTGACGCCGCCGCTGCGCGAAACCTGTGCGACGCCGGGAATGGCGAGCAAGCGCTTGGTGACCGTATTGTCGATGAACCAGCTGAGCTCCTCCGGCGTGCGCGAGGTGGTCGTCACCGCGTAGTACGAGAAGGCGCCGCCGTCGACGTTCTCGCGCTGTATCAGGGGCTCCATGATTCCCAGCGGCAAGTCGTTGCGCACCTTCGCCACCGCGTCGCGCACGTCCGTCACCGCGCGGTCGATGGGCGTGCCGATCTGGAACTCGAGGAAGATGTTGACCTCGCCCTCGATGATGTAAGTGGTGATGTTGCGCACGTTGCCGATGCTGGCGATCGAGCCTTCGACCTTCTGGGCGATCTGCGTCTCCATCTCCGTCGGCGCGGCGCCGGGTTGCTGGATGTTGACGTCGACCAGCGGAAAGGAGATATCGGGCGTGAGATTGATGGGCAGGCGGATGAAGGCGAAGACGCCGAGGAAAAGCAGCACGACGAACAGCACCACCGGGGTGACCGGATGGCGGATCGCCCAAGCCGAGATGTTTTTCACGAGCCGCTCGCGCCTTCCGAGACCGGTCTCACGGTCTCGCCGACCTGCAGGAACGCGCCGGCGGTTGCGACCACGTGGTCCTTATCGCTCACACCCTGATCGATCGTGACGCCGGCATCGACGATTCCGGACACGTGCACCGCACGCCGTTCGATTTTGTCGGTCGAGTCGACGATCAATACGTAGCTGCCCTTGTCGTCGGTGAGCACGGCGGTCTGCGGCAACACGATCCGGGCGGCGTTGCTGACGGTTACTTCGGCGCGCGCGAACGCGCCGGGGCGCAAGTTGGGATCGGGCGCAAGAGAGACCCGCACGATTCCTAAACGCGTCTGCGGGTCGATGACTGCGCCCAGCAAGCGCACACGGCCCGGGTAGGCCTTCGATGTCCCGGTCAACCGCACGCTCACCACCTGCCCCACCTGGAGCGTCGGCAAGTCCTGTTCGGCCACCTCGCCGCGCAACTCCACTTCGTCGCCTTCGGCCATACGAAACAGCGCGCCCCCGCCCGGGGTGGCGGTTTGTCCGACCTCGACCGTGCGCGTGAGAATGGTACCGTCGGCGGGCGCACGCACCTCCATGCGCGCAAGCCGCGCCCGCGCCTCGGCGAGCTGCGCCGCCGCGACCTTGACCTTGGCGGCGGCGGTCACGGAACTCGAGCGCCGCCGCTCGGTTTCCTCGGCCGACAAGGCGCCTGATTTCCCGACTGCGACGGCACGACGATATTCCGCCACCGCGAGCTCGGCTTCGGCCCGTGCGAGCTCCAAGGCCGCCTCCAGGTTCGCCACCTGCGGCTCGAGCACCGCCGAGTCGAGTCGCGCCAGGATCTGGCCCCGCTTGACATGATCCCCGGCCTCCACGTAGATCGCCGACACCCGCCCGCCGTCGCCCTCGACCCCAATCGGGGTGTCGTAACGCGCGCCAATCGTGCCGATGATGCTGACGGTGGTGGGAACGGCGCTGCGGCCCGCCTCGGTCACCGTGACAGCGGGGATTCCGGATTTGTTGGTGATGGCGCGCTTTGCCGCAAAACTCTGCGTAAGACGCACGCCCAGGAGAACGGCGATCGCCAGAACCGCGCCCCCCAGCACCCACACGATGCGCCGTGGGGTAACCCAAGAGTCGGTCTCACGGACTCTTTGGTCCCAGGAAATGCTCATTTAATGGTATCCCACGGATAACGTCCCCTGTCCAGTATGAACCCCGCCAGCAGGTCCATCTCCTCGTCCTCGTTGCGTTCCATGCGCCGCACGTTGTTCGCCAAGCGCCGCCTGGCCTGCCGCGCGAATGCGTGCGCAATCACCATCGCTTGCTTGCCTTCGTCCCCCGCCTCGGCAGCGAGCGCCGTAGCCCGCGACAATACGCAAAGGCCGACGAACAAATCAATGGTCATGTCCGCGATCCGCTTGAGCGCGTGCTGGCGCCCCGCAATGCTCTTGCCATACTTGCGCAGCAAAAAGTCCGCCGCCTTGGCGAGCTCCACGGTGTACTTCTCGAAAATCGTGGTCGCCTCGCGCAATGGCGCGGGAATCTTGCCGAGGATCTTGTCGCGGCCGACGCCGGTGGCATGCGTCAAACGCTTGCCGCCGTAGTCGGCCATCACGCCGAACCCCTTGATGGGGTGATTGAAGATGGAGTCTACCGCCGCCTTGAGCTCGCCGTAGGACTTGCCCAGCTCCTTGAGGCCCGAGAGCGCGATGTAGAGCCGCAGCACCTCGTTGGTGCCCTCGAATATCGACAGGATGCGGCAATCCCGAACGATCTGCTCATAGGGGAAATCGCGCATGAAGCCGTTGCCGCCGGCGATCTGCAGCGCCTCGTTGGCGCTGCGCTGAATGGCCTCGCTCGCGAACACTTTGCTGATCGCGGCTTCCACCGAGTAGTCGTCGTACGCCGAATCGATGTAGTGCGCGACCATCCACACCACGCTCTCCGCCGCAAAGCAATCGACCGTCATCTGCGAGATCTTCTCGCGGATGAGCGGGTAATTTGCGATCGGCTCTCCGAACTGCTTGCGCGCCTGCACCTGCTGCGTCGCAAGCGCGATCAGCGTCTTCATTCCGCCCACCGCACCGCCTCCCAAGCCGGTGCGGCCGTTGTTCAAGATGGCCATCGCCACCTTGAAGCCCTTGCCCTCCGCGTCGAGCACGTTCGCCTGAGGCACCTTCACGTCGACGAAGCTCACAGCCGTGGTGGACGAGGCGCGGATGCCCATCTTCTCCTCATGGTGCCCATGGCTCACACCCGGCCAGGCCGCCTCGACGATGAAGGCCGAGATCTTCCCGGCCTCCGACGAGGTTCGCGCAAACACTGTGTAGAGATCGGCGATGCCGCCGTTGGTGATCCAGATTTTCTCGCCGTTGAGCGTCCAAGTGCCGTCCGCATTCTTCTCCGCCTTGGTGCGGATCGAGGCCGCGTCCGATCCCGCGCCCGCCTCGGTCAGGCAGAACGCCGCGATCATCTCGCCGCTCGCGAGCTTCGGCAGATAGCGCGCGCGCTGCTCGGGCGTACCGAACAGGAGAATGCCCTTCATGCCGATCGAGCTGTGGGCGCCGATGGTGAGGGAGGTCGAGCTGTCGTGCCTGCTGGTTTGGCTCAAGATGCGCGCGTAACCGGCGTTCGACAAGCCGAGACCGCCGTGCTCCTCGGGAATGATGAGGCCGAACAGGCCGAGATCCCGCAGGCCCTGAATGAAATCGGCCGGTTGCGCGGCTTCGCGATCCCAGCGCTTGAAATCCTCTTTGCGGGGATCCAAGAAGCCGTCGATCGCCTCGATCATCATGCCGAGGACCTCGCGATCCTTGTCGCGCAAGCGTGGATAAGGGAAAAGGCTGTCCTCGACGATCCGCCCCGACAACAGACTCTTCGCAACGCTCATGTTGAACCCACCGCTACTGCGCTACACGATCGATGACCAGCTCCCGCACGCCGTCGTGTCCCACATCATAGGTAAGTTCGCCGTACAAATCGCCCGCGGCGGGAATGGGCTGCCCGCTGAAGGAAATCCGCGCGGTGATCGACACCTTCTGGCCGGCGACCAGCACGCGCCCCGGAATCATGGAATCTGCGGACGACAAGCGTACCTGCGTGCCGATGGCGGAGCTCGTGAGCCGCTTGGCGGCCAGCGGCGGGCCTTGGGCGCCGGGCTCGCGCGCGAACACGAAGAGCGGGGCATCGCCGGTCAACCGAGATCGGAGCGCGGGCGCGATGCTGAGATTGACCGTTGCCGCAACCGTGCCCGACTCGCCGGCGGATGCTGCTGCGGTTGCCGAGGCCGCTGCGCCCGCCGGCGCCGAAGCCTCGGGGCCCGCCGAGGGCGCGAGATCGGCCGCGCCGAGCTCGGCGATGTGTTGGTCGAGCATGGCGTCGATCTCGGGCGGCGGATGCTGGCTCTTGAGCTTCATCCAGCGGCTGCGCGCCGTGGCCCGGTCGCCGCGCGTGGCCGCCGCGAAGCCTGAGTACAGGAGCGCCCGCGGATCGTCCGGCGCCAGAGCCACGGCATGCTCAAAGAGCTCGACCGCGGCCGGGGTGATGTTGCCGCCCGCGCGGATACTCACGGCCTCTCCCAATCCGAGCATGGCCTCGACATTGGCCGCATCGAGACGGCGGGCGTGATCGTACGCGAGGATGGCATCGTCGATGCGCTGGAGCGCGAGATCGGAGCGCCCAAGCAGCAGCCAGCCCTTAAGATCGTTCGGCTCTTCCTGCATGTGCTTCTCGAGCTTGGCGACCATCGCGAGCACTTGGGGACTCACGCTTTTCACCTCGACCGGCGCCCGCCAGTCCCAGTTGGACCAGAGCGGATAAAGGCCTGCCGCTGCGCCCACCACCGCCACCGCGGCGGCGGCGCCGACCAGGCGGCTTTGACGATTGCGAAGCAGCGGCAGCGCGACGGCGGCCGCTGCAATCGCAGCCATTAATGCCGCGATGACGAGGAATGTGCCCATTGATCAGGATG
>JBEKVP010000135.1:0-6585 GCA_049513935.1 Steroidobacteraceae bacterium | reverse complement strand
GTCAATATCAGCGTGGTCGAGAAGCCTCAGAAATTCGGCAATATGGGCGAAGAGGGCGATGACTTGTCGCAGTTCTTCCATCGCTTCCAGATGCCGAGCCCCGAACACATGCCGCCCGCCCACGGAATCGGCTCGGGTTTCATCATCACCCCTGATGGCTACGTGCTCACCAACGCGCACGTGGTCGCGGATGCCTCGGAGGTGACCGTCAAGCTCACCGACCGGCGCGAGTTTCGCGCGAAGGTCATCGGGGTCGACAAGCGCAGCGACGTGGCGCTCATCAAGATCCCGGCGAGCGGCTTGCCGACGGTGCGCTTCGGTGACCCGGCACGCATCCGGCCGGGCCAATGGGCGATTGCCATCGGCTCGCCTTTCGGCTTCGAGAACAGCGTGACGGCCGGCGTGGTGAGCGCGGTCGGGCGCCCGTTGCCCGATGACAGCGGCACCTCGTTCGTCACCTTCATTCAAACCGACGCGGCGGTGAATCCCGGCAACTCGGGAGGCCCGCTGTTCAACATCGACGGCCAGGTGATCGGCATCAATGCGCAGATTTACAGCCGCACCGGCGGCTACATGGGCATGTCGTTCGCGATCCCGATCGATGTGGCGCTGAACGTCAAGGACCAGCTGATGAAAAGCGGCAAGGTGAACCGCAGCCGGATCGGCGTCGCGGTTCAGGACATCGGCCAGCAGCTCGCCCAGACGTTCGGTCTCGCGACGCCGCACGGCGCGCTGGTCAGCTCGGTCGAGCCGCAGAGTCCGGGCGAGCGCGCGGGATTGAAGCCGGGCGATGTGATCACCAGCGTCAACGGCAAGAACATCGATCACTCCTACGATTTGCCCACCGTCATTTCGCAATTGCCTCCCGGGAGCGAGGCGCACCTCGGGGTCTGGCACGACCGCAAGGCGACGGACGTGACGGTGAAGACGGTGCTGCTCGAGGACACCCCGGCCCAGGCGGCGCGAAACGGCGCGGAGGACGGCGGCGGCAAGTTGGGGCTGGCGGTGCGACCGCTCGATCCCAGCGAGCAGCAGGAGCTGCACACTCATGGACGCCTGGTCGTAGAGGATGTGACGGGCCCCGCGCTCGCCGCGGGGCTGCAGGCGGGCGATGTGGTGCTCGGCGTCAATGGCTCGGGCGTCTCGACGGTCGCCGATCTCAAGCGTGAGGTCGCCCGCGCCGGTCACACGGTCGCACTGCTGATTCAACGCGAGGACGCGCAGATCTACATCCCGGTCGATATCGGGTGAGCGATTCAGCCCTGCTCGCGCGCACGGCGCGCGCGGCGGGCCCGCCGCCCGCACCGTTCTTGCCGACCTCGCGCGCCGAGATGCGCGCGCTCGGTTGGGACGAGTGCGACGTCATCATCGTCACCGGCGACGCCTACGTCGATCATCCGAGCTTCGGCATGGCCATCGTCGGGCGCGTGCTGGAGGCGCAAGGTTTCAAAGTCGGCATCATCGCCCAGCCCGACTGGCGCAGCACGGAGGACTTTGCGCGCCTCGGCGCACCGCGCCTGTTCTTCGGCGTCACGGGCGGCAACATGGACTCGATGGTGAACCGCTACACCTCCGATCGGCGGGTGCGGAGCGATGACGCCTACACGCCCGGAGGCGCGGGTGGTAAGCGGCCGGACCGCTGCGTGATCGTGTACTCGCAGAGGATTCGTGAGGCTTTCAAGAGCGTACCGATCGTGATCGGCGGCATCGAGGCGAGCCTGCGGCGCATCGCACATTTCGATTACTGGTCGGACCAAGTGCGCCGCTCGGTGCTGATCGACGCCCAAGCCGACATGCTCGTGTACGGCAACGCCGAGCGGCAGGTGGCCGCTCTCGCGCAGCGGCTCGACTCGGGCGAGCCGCTCTCCGATATTACGGACCTGCGCGGCACCGCGTTCTTGCGCCGCGCCGTGCCCGAGGACTGGATCGAGATCGATTCCACCGAGCTCGACACGCCCGGCCCGTTGGCACCGCCGCCCGATCCCTACGCCGGGGAGGAAGAGCGGAGCGCCGCGCAGCAGCGCCCGGCGCACGGGCGCCCCGCGGAACCCGAAACGCGGCACCAAGTGGTGCGATTTTTCCGCAAGGTGCCGAACGCGCAGCGCGAGCGCAGCGTCATCCGCCTGCCGTCGTTCGAACAGGTGGCAAAGGATCCGGTGCTCTACGCGCATGCGTCGCGAATCCTGCATCTCGAGTCGAACCCCGGCAATGCGCGCGCGCTCCTCCAGCGGCACGGCAACACCGAGGTGTGGCTCAATCCTCCGCCGGTGCCGCTCGCCACCGCCGATATGGACGCGATCTACGAGCTGCCCTATGCGCGGCGTCCGCATCCCAGTTATGGGAATGCGCGAATTCCCGCCTACCACATGATTCGATTCTCGGTGGCGATTCAGCGCGGCTGCTTCGGCGGCTGCACTTTCTGCTCGATCACCGAGCACGAAGGGCGCATCATCCAGAGCCGCTCCGAGGACTCGGTGATCCGCGAGATCGAGACCATCCGGGACACCGTGCCTGGATTCACCGGCGTCATCTCGGATCTCGGCGGCCCGACTGCCAACATGTACCGCCTGCATTGCAAGAGCGCCGCCGTCGAATCCGCGTGCCGGCGGCCGTCCTGCGTCTATCCCGGCGTGTGTCCGAACTTGAATACCGACCACGCGCCGCTCATCAGTCTCTATCGGCGTGCGCGCGGGCTCAAGGGTGTGAAGAAAGTGTTGATCGCATCCGGTGTGCGCTACGACCTCGCGGTCGAGTCGCCCGAGTACGTCAAGGAGCTCGCGACCTATCACACCGGCGGCTATCTCAAGATCGCTCCGGAGGCGATCAGCGACGGGCCTCTGTCGAAGATGATGAAGCCGGGCGTCGGCGCCTACTACAAGTTCAAGGAGCTGTTCGACCGCTACTCGAAAGCCGCGGGCAAGGAGCAATACCTCATTCCGTATTTCATCGCCGCGCACCCCGGCACGACCGATGCGGACATGCTCGAGCTCGCGGTCTGGCTCAAGAAGAACGGCTTTCGCGCCGACCAGGTGCAGGCGTTCCTGCCCTCGCCGATGGCGAGCGCCACAGCCATGTATCACTCCGGCAAGAATCCGTTGAAGAAGATCGCGCGCGACAGCGAGGCCGTGGTGATTCCGAAAGGCAACCGGGTCCGCCGCCTGCACAAGGCGTTCCTGCGGTATCACGACTCGGAGAACTGGCCGCTGCTGCGCGAGGCGTTAAAGCGCATGGGACGCGCGGACCTGATCGGCAACGGCAAGCATCACCTGGTACCCGCGTACCAACCCATCGGCCCGCGAAGCCCGACGCGACCGAACGCGGCCCAGCCGAATGCAGCCCAGCCGAGCGCGGCCCGGCCGAGCGCGGCCCGGCCGTTTCGCACGCAGCATACGGGTCTGCCCAAGTCGGGCTCGGACCGCGTTTCCGGTCCGAGAAGCCGATCCAAAGCCCGCGGGACCTCGCGCGGCCCGGCCTGACGCGGCCCGGCTCCCGGCCCGGCACGGCCCGGCGCCCCGCGTTTTCGCTTGCTAGGGTCCCCGCCGTGCGATTAAAGTTCGGGGCGCCAGCGGCGGGCCGGCCGCAATTCATCGTTCAGGTCACGTGGAAATGGCGCGTCACGCGGAACTGCGGCGGGGCGTGTGAAGAATGGATAACTGGGTCGTTCATAAATTCGGCGGTTCGAGCGTCGCAGACGCCGCTTGCTTCCGCCGCGTCGCTGATATCGTCGAGGCGTCCGCGAATCCGCGCGAGGCGGTGGTGTTGTCCGCCTGCCGCGGCGTCACCGACGCCCTGCTCAATTCGGTGTCGCTGGCGGAGCGTCCCGACGGGGACATGACCGGGGCGATCGAGCAGCTATCGAAGCGGCATGAGAAGCTCGCCGCCGAGCTCTTGTCGGCCTCGGCGTGCGAGTCGTACTGCACGCAGCTCGCGCGCGACTGCCGCGACATCGCCGGCGTACTGCAAACCGTACGGCTCATCCGCCAAGCCACCGACACGATGCGCGATGTGATCGCGGGCTACGGCGAGATCTGGTCGACGCGCCTGTTCGCTCCGTTTCTGCGCGGCCGCGGCCGCATCCAGGGCGACGTGCTGTGGATCGACGCGCGCGACATCATCATCGTCGAATGGGGCCCCTTGGGCCCGTCGGTGCAATGGGAGGCGAGCACACGCAATCTCGGCAAGCAAGTGCCAGAGGGCTTCCGCGGGCGGCTGATAGTGACCGGCTTCATCGCGACCACGACGAGCGGCGTGCAGAGCACGCTCGGGCGTAACGGCAGCGATTTTTCGGGATCGATCTTCGGCGCGCTGCTCAAGGCGCCCGAGATCATCATCTGGACCGATGTCGACGGCGTGCTGTCGGCCGATCCACGCCTGGTGCCGAACGCTCAGGTGATCGACCAGCTCTCCTACAACGAGGCGATGGAGCTCGCCTACTTCGGAGCGAAGGTCATTCACCCTCAGACCATGGAGCCGGCGGTCGCGCGCGATATTTCGATCTGGATCAGAAACACCTTCGCACCCGAGAAGCGCGGAACCCTGATTTGCGCCAATCCCCAGTCGGCGCTCACGGTGAAAGGCATCACCACCATCGACCCGGTTGCGCTCGTGAATCTCGAGGGCGCGGGCATGATCGGCGTGCCGGGCACCGCCCACCGGCTCTTCGGGGCGCTGCGCGACCCGGGCATCTCCGTGATCCTGATCTCTCAAGGGAGCTCCGAGCACTCCATTTGCTTCGCCGTCCCCGCCGCACAGGCGCAGCGGGCGGAGGAGGCGGTGCGCCGGGCGTTCGATGCGGAACTGCGCGACGGTCAGATCCAGCACGTCGATGTGGCGCACGAGCTCGCGATCCTCGCGGTCGTCGGCGACGGCATGGCCGGTGCGCACGGCGTCGCCGCCAAGGTATTCAACTCGCTCGGCGATGCCGCCATCAATGTGCGCGCGATTGCCCAAGGGGCCTCGGAGCGCAACATCTCCCTGGTGGTCGAGAGCAAGGTCGCGGCCAAGGCGCTGCGCGCCGTGCACGCCGCGTTCTATCTGTCGCCGAATACGCTGTCCATCGGCTTGATCGGCCCGGGCACCGTCGGGCGTGTGCTGCTCGCGCAGATCGCGAGCCAGCTCGAGCGGCTGCGGGCCTTGAATCTCGATCTGCGCGTACGCGGCATCGCCGGATCAAACCGCATGATCCTGGCGGAGGGCGCCATCGATCTTGCGCAGTGGCCGCAACTGCTGGCGGAGAAAGGAGAGCCCGTCGATCTCGAGAGGTTCGCGGCGCACTGCCAGGCCGACTACATTCCGCACACCGTGCTGATCGACTGCACGGCGAGCGCGGAGGTCGCCGCGCACTACCGGGATTGGTTGGCGCGCGGCATCCACGTGGTGACGCCCAACAAGAAAGCGAACAGCGGCGCGTTGCCGGCGTACCGGGCGCTCAAGGACGCGGCGCGGGCCGCCGGCACGCACTATCTCTACGAGGCGACCGTCGGGGCGGGACTCCCGGTCATCCAGACGCTGCGCGATCTGCGCGAGACGGGCGATGAGATCACCCGCATCGAGGGCATCTTCTCGGGCACGCTCGCCTACCTTTTCAATGTCTTCGACGGCAGCGAAACGTTCTCCTCGATCGTGCGCACCGCCAAGCAAAAGGGCTACACCGAGCCCGACCCGCGCGACGATCTCTCCGGCATGGACGTCGCGCGCAAGCTGATCATCCTGGCGCGCGAGATGGGTCTCACCCTGGAGATGTCCGATGTGGAGGTCACCGGCCTCGTGCCGGCCGCGCTCGACGGCTGCGGCGTCGAGGAGTTCATGCAGAGGCTTTCGGAGTTCGACGCCGGCATGGAAGCGATGCTTGAGGAATCGAAGCGCGCAGGGCAAGTGTTGCGCTACGTCGGGCGGGTCGATGCCGACGGCAGCGCGACCGTGGGGCTCACCCGCCTCGACGCGAAACATGCCTTTGCCAACATCGCCCTCACCGATAACGTGGTGCGGTATGCGACGCGCCGCTATTGCGACAATCCGCTGATCGTCCAGGGCCCGGGGGCCGGCCCGGAGGTCACCGCAGGGGGCGTGTTCTCGGATCTGCTGCGCCTCTCGGCATATCTCGGCGCGCATATCTAGGGTTATGGGCCAAGAATCGCTCGTGCAGACCGTCACCGCTTTCGCGCCCGCGACCGTCGCCAACGTCGGCATCGGCTTTGACATCCTCGGGCACACAGTGCAAGCGGTCGGCGATCGGGTTCGCATCGAGCGCATCGCGGAGCCCGTGGTGCGCATCCGCGCGGTCACGGGCGTCGCCGGCGAGCTGCCGGTCGACCCCATGAGCAACACCGCCGGCAGGGCGGTGCAGGCGATGCGCAGCGACTTGGGGCTCACGTTCGGGTTCGAGCTTACGATCGAGAAAGGTATCCCGCTGTCCTCCGGGATGGGCGGTTCGGCCGCGTCGGCGGTCGCGGCCGTGGTCGCTGCCAACGCCCTGATCGAGGAACCGGTACCGACCTTGCGGCTCCTCAAGTTCGCGATGGAAGGCGAGATCGTCGCGAGCGGCTCGGCGCACGTGGACAACATCGCCCCGTGCCTGTTCGGCGG
>JBEKVP010000134.1:0-6645 GCA_049513935.1 Steroidobacteraceae bacterium | reverse complement strand
CTTCGCGGTCGAGCTCGTGAGCGATCGCGGCTCGAAGACGCCGGCGACGCCGGACACCAAGCGGGTCGTGAACCTCATGTGTGAGCGCGGCGTGCTCCTCAGCCGGATCGGGCTCCACGACAATATCCTGAAGATCCGGCCGCCCATGCCGTTCTCACGGCAAAACGCCGATCTTCTCATCGATACGCTGGACGGCGTGCTCTCATCCCTATGACGGGGGCGGCGCTCGACCCCGCTGCTTTTCTTGCCGAGATGCAGGCGCTCGCGCAAGCCGCGCTCGCCCGCTGGGATCTCGCCGCCACGAATCTCGCGCCCATCAAGGTGCGCGAGAACGCCGTGTTCCGGATCGACCTCGAGGGCGGCGGCCGCGCCGTGCTGCGCGTGCACCGTCAGGGTTATCATTCGGATTCGGCGCTCGAATCGGAGTTCGCCTGGCTCCGCGCGCTCGAGTCGGCGGGCATCGAGGTACCCCGCGTGATCCGCTCGCGCCAGGGAAGGGATTTCGAGCTGGTCGAATGCGAGGCGGCCGTGCGGCAGATCGATGTGTTCGAGTGGATCGACGGCCGCCAGCTCGGCTCTGTCGAAAGCGGCATCGCGGGAGGTGAGGCCGCCGTCGCGGCCCAGTATCTCAAGATCGGCGCCATCGCCGCACGCATGCACAATCAGACCGCGGGATGGCAACCCCCGCCCGGATTCCGGCGGCACGCCTGGGATGCGGCAGGGCTCGTCGGCGAAGCCCCGCTCTGGGGCAGGTTCTGGGAGCTCGAGGCACTCGGGCCCGCGGAGCGGGAACTCCTCACGCGCTTGCGCCGCGCGCTCGCGGTCGACCTCGAGGCCTTCGACATGAGGCCCGATCGCTACGGACTCATCCACGCGGATTTGGTTCCGGAGAATCTTCTGGTCGATGGCGAGCGGATCTGCGTGATCGACTTCGACGACGCCGGGTTCGGCTGGCATCTGTTCGAGCTCGCGACCTCGCTCTATTTCATCACCGGCGAGGGCGTGTATCCGGCGGCGCGCGAGGCGCTCATTCGCGGCTACCGCAGCGAGCGCACGCTGTCCGACGCTGCCATCGAGCGGCTGCCGCTGTTTCTCGCCGCGCGCGGCACGACCTACCTCGGCTGGGTGCACACCCGCCAGGGAACCGAGACCGCCCGCGAACTCACGCCGTTTCTGGTGGAACGCGCCTGTGCCGTGGCCGAAGAGTATCTGGCAGGGGGCTGAGCGCTGACGCGGATTCGCCCGCGGCGTCCGCGATGCGCGCGCCGAGCAGAGCAGCGCCGCGGCATGGGCCGCGTTCTGCTACGCTTGCGCCACGGAATCGGGCGCCGGCAGAGCGGCACGCCCACAACTGACACACCCGCAGCTGACACACCGCATGACTGATACAGCATGAGTGAGACACTCAAGACCTTGAGCCCCGTCGACGGGCGGATCTACGTGGAGCGGCCGCTCGACACCCCCGCGGACATCGAGCGCGCGCTCGGCGCCGCCCACGCCGCCCAGATCGCCTGGAGCGCGCGGCCGGTCGAGGAGCGCTGCGCGCTGCTCGGCCAGGCGGTCGACGCCTTTGTCGCCAAGACACAGGAGATCGCGGCCGAGATCACCTGGCAGATGGGGCGCCCCATCCGCCACGCGCCCGGCGAAGTCCGCGGCTTCGAGGAGCGCGCCCGCTACATGCTCGCCGTCGCGCCCGAGGCGCTCGCCGCGATCCGGCCGGGCGAGAAGACGGGGTTCGCGCGGCAGATCAAGCGTGTGCCGCTCGGCGTGGTGGCGGTGGTCGCGCCGTGGAACTACCCGTACCTCACGGCCGTGAACGCAGTGATGCCGGCGCTGATCGCGGGCAATGCGGTCGTGCTCAAGCACTCGCACCAGACGCCGCTCTGCGCCGAGCGCTTCCACGAGGCCTTCGCGCACGCCGGCGTGCCGGCCGGCGTCTTTCAGTACCTGCACTTGTCGCATGCCGACACCGCGTGCCTCGTGGGCGATGCGCGCGTCGCGAGCGTGTGCTTCACGGGATCGGTGCCGGGCGGGCGGGCGATCGTCGCCGCGACCGCCCGAGGTTTTGCGACCTCGGGCCTCGAGCTGGGCGGCAAGGATCCTGCCTATGTGCGCGCCGACGCCGACCTCAAGCACGCGATCGAGACGCTCACCGACGGTGCGTTCTATAACGCCGGGCAGTCCTGTTGCGGCATCAAGCGGATCTACGTCGCAGCCCCGCGCTACAAGGACTTCGTCGATGGCGTGGTCGAGCTCGCGAAGCAGTACCGGCTCGGATCGCCGCTCGATGCCGACACGACGCTCGGGCCCGTGGTGCGCACCGCCGCGGCCGAGGCCGTGCGCGCGCAAGTGCGCGATAGCGTCGCGCGCGGCGCGACCCAGCTCATCGACGAATCGGGATTTCCGGCGTCTGCCGCCGGCACGCCCTATCTTGCCCCGCAAGTGCTGATCGGTGTTAACCACTCGATGGCGATCATGCGCGAGGAGACCTTCGGACCGGCGGTCGGCATCATGCCGGTTGCGTCAGACGAGGAGGCGGTGCGGCTCATGAACGACAGCGATTTCGGCCTCACCGCGGCGATCTTCTCGCAAGACGCGGCGCGCGCCGAGGCGCTCGGCGATGCACTCGAGACGGGCACGGTGTTCCTGAATCGCTGCGACTACCTCGATCCGGCGCTCGCCTGGACCGGCGTCAAGCAATCCGGGCGCGGATGCACCCTGTCGCGCGTCGGGTTCGAGCAACTGACGCGGCCGAAGTCCTATCACTTCAAGGTGACGATATGAGCTCCAAGGTGACGATATGAGCGTGATGCTGCGCGCTAATTGGAATTACCCGACCACGATCTGGGCGGGCCCCGGCCGGATCGCCGAGCTCGCGGCGGCGTGCGCCGCGGCGGGGATCAAGCGGCCGCTCATGGTCACCGACGAGGGACTCAAGCAGGCGCCGATGATCAAGCGCGCTCTCGCCTCGCTCCCGGAGGCCGTGCTCTTCGGCGCGGTGCGGGGCAATCCGGCTTTGAGCCACGTCGAGGCGGGACTTGCGGCCTACCGGGCCGGACGCCACGACGGAGTCGTGGGATTCGGCGGCGGATCGGCGCTCGATGTCGGCAAGGTGGTCGCGTTCATGTCCGGCCAGACTCGGCCGCTCTGGGACTTCGAGGACATCGGCGACTGGTGGACGCGCGCCAACCCGTCGGGCATCGCGCCGGTCGTCGCCGTGCCGACGACCGCCGGTACTGGATCGGAAGTCGGGCGCGCCGCCGTCATCTTGAACGAGGAGACGCATCAGAAGAAGATCATCTTTCACCCGAAGATGATGCCGCACATCGTCATCTCCGATGCGGAGCTCTGCGTCGGACTGCCGCGCGCCGTGACCGCCGCCACAGGCATGGACGCGTTCGTCCATTGCTTCGAGGCGTTCTGCGCGCCGGGCTTCCACCCGCTCGCGGACGGCGTCGCGCTCGAGGGCATGCGCCTCATCCGGCGGTATCTGCCACGGGCCTGCAAAGACGGCGGCGACATCGAAGCACGCGGGTACATGCTGGCCGCGGCATCCATGGGAGCGACCGCTTTCCAGAAAGGTCTCGGCGGTGTGCATGCGATTGCACACCCGGTCGGCTCGTGGTTCAACACGCATCACGGTCTCACCAATGCGGTCATCCTGCCCTACATGATGACGTTCAATCGGCACGCCATCACCGAGAAGGCCGAGCTGATCACCCGCGTTCTTGGCCTGCCGACGGGCGGCTTCGACGGCTTGCTCGCGTGGGTGCTGGAGTTTCGTCGCGAGCTCGGGATACCGCATACGCTCGCGGAGATCGGCGTGAGCGCCGAGAAGGCCGCGATCATCGGCCGCGAGGCCGAGATCGATCCGTCCGCCGGCGGCAATCCGGTCCCGGTCGACGCGGCGAAACTCGAGCGCATTTTCCGCGCCGCCGTGCAAGGTGATCTCGCTGCCGTGGGCGCCGCATGACGGAAGCGGATGACGTGGAGCGCGATGGCGCGGCCGGCCCGCGCATCCTCGTCATCGACGGCAACGTCGCCGCGGTCCGCGCGCGCCAGCACGCGGCGTTAGGCTACGACTCCGGGACCGGCTACGCGAACGTGCTGCGCCGGATCGATCCCTCGCTGCGCGTCGACATTCTCGCCGCTGCGGACGGCGCTGTCCTGCCTGAGGGAGTCGCCCTCGACAGCTACGACGGCGTCACCGTCACGGGGTCGGCGCTCAACGTCTACAACGGCGGCGCGCCCGTCGTGCATCAGATCGAGCTCGCGAAGGCCGTGTTTGCGGCCGGTGTGCCGTTCTTCGGAAGCTGTTGGGGACTGCAGGTCGCCGTCACGGCGGCCGGAGGCGAGGTGCGCGCCAATCCCCGCGGCCGAGAATTCGGTTTCGCCCGGCGCGTCGTCTTGAGCGATGCCGGGCAGGGACATCCGCTCTTCGCCGGCAAGCCGTCGGTGTTCGAGGCGCCCGCCGTGCATCGTGACTCGATCGCTTCGTTGCCCGGCGGCGCCCTGACGCTCGCGCTCAACGACTTTGGGCTTCAGGCCGCCTCATTCACGCACGGGCGGGGAACGTTCTGGGGCGTGCAGTACCACCCCGAATACGATTACCGGGACATCGCCGCCGCGGCCGAGCGTTACGGCGAGACCCTGGTCACCGAAGGGATGTTCCGCGACGGAGCCGCGCTCGCCGCGTTTGCCGCAGAACTTCGCGCCTTGCAAGCAAACCCCGCGGACGCGCCGCTTCTCTGGAAGCACGGCCTGGGGCTCGCGATGCAGAGCGAGCCGCTCCGGCTTCTCGAGATCCGCAACTGGCTGCAAACCCAAGTGCTGCCGCGCATGTTGCGGCGGGTGTAAAGCGGTGCGTTGCTGCGCCAGCAGCGGTGCGACCAACGTTCTCGAGGGAATGACGCAGACCTTGGAAATCGATCGGATTTGCGCTCCCCAAGATCGTCATCGATAATTCACCAAGGTCGGGGACCTAATAGAGTCCATTGTTCGACGACGCGCCGCGTCCTCAATTGATCGATTGAGTGGTCACGTTGCCTGCAGGGGACCGCGGCGATGCGGATTCCGCCAAGACCGGACGCTGTGTCGCCTCCATCGTATGAGTCTCTGTAGGAGGAGCGCCAGCGGTTTGGTACTCCGATAACGTACTGATCCGCACAAACAACCGGCCTCAAACCTGGCTGATGATCTTCGCCTTCAGGGTCTCGTACTCGCTATCCGAGATTAGACCGGCGTCGAGCATTGACTTGGCATGTTGCAACCGTTGGGTTACATCACCAGCGGCGCTGCCGGGAGCAGCCCCGGCGAGGTCGCCTACCTGGATCCCGCCTGCGCGTGCCCGCATCTCCTCAAGGTCCCGGACCCGGCGCTTCTCGCGCCAGGCCTGGTCATGGCCCTGCGCAATGCGGTAGAGCGCTTCAGCCTGATCCTTGCGGAGCCCCTCGTAAACGAAGGTGCTCGTCTGCGCCGACGCCGAGGCCAGGTCGGGACTCGCGAACGCCGCGAGCGTCAGGGTCGCCGCGACAATGCCAACATCGATCTTGACGTTCTTGAGATCCTGCCAGCGGATGTCGTTCAAAGTGAAGCCGCCGAATAATCCGCTCTCGAGTGCGAGGAATCGCCCGCTGGTCGCCGCCACGACTCGGCGACGGTGCGTCAGCGCATATGCGCGCCGTTGGATCGCCCAAGCTTCGAGCGTCTCATTTGCCGTGAGTATCGAATTGAGATGCTTGAGCGCGCGGCGCGTGCCGCCATCCTCGGGGGCGACTGTACTCATCGTGCGTGCTCCCACTGTCTGTGCGTTGCGGGCGCGGGATAGCTCCGCAGGCCTGCAGTTCCTATGGTGCCACAGCCCGACCGTCAGTGCGATAAGCTGACGGCCGCTCTAGTGAGCCGGCGCCCAGTTATCGGTGGCAGCAGTGCCTGTATCGAGATCGGTCAGGCTCTTCACTTTCACCCGTCGGGCGCCAATATGGCCGACGACGCCGCTGCTCGACGCGGTGGGGGGACACAGGTCCATATGCGGTAAGATCTTCGCCCATGCGCAAATCAATTCTGCTCCTGTCGCTCTTGTGCGCGTCTTCCGCCTTCGCTCAGAAGTACGACATCGTGATCGAAGGTGGCCGCGCCATGGATCCGGAGTCCGGGCTCGACGCCACCCGCAACATCGGCATTGCCAATGGCAAGATCGCGCGCATCTCCGCCGACCCGCTGGTAGGCGGGCGTGTGCTGAATGCCGAGGGCCTGGTCGTCGCCGCTGGCTTCATTGATCTTCACCAGCACGCCCAGGATGCCGACAGCGGTCGCGTCAAGGCGTTCGACGGCGTCACCACCGCGCTGGAGATGGAAATTGGCGCTCCCGACGTCACGGCCTTCCTTGCCCAGAAGCAGGGGCATTCCTTGATCAACTATGGCACATCGGCCAGTCATGTCGCGGCCCGCGCTTTGGTATTTGGCGCACCACTTCCAGAGGGAACAATCCTGCCAGTCGCCGGGCCCGCTACGGATCAACCCGCCACCGATGCGCAAATTCAAAAGATAGGGGACCGCGTGCGCCACGAACTCGATGCAGGCGCCCTTGGTGTCGGTATGGGAATTCAATACACGCCGGGGGCTACCCGCCTCGAAATCATTCAG
>JBEKVP010000133.1:0-6716 GCA_049513935.1 Steroidobacteraceae bacterium | reverse complement strand
CTCAAGGCGCGCGGCAAGACCCGGGACGAGGGGATGGGGCAGCCGCGCAAGACGCGGCCGCAAAAGAGCGACCCATTGGCCCAGATGCACAGGGAGCTTGCGCAGATCGAGCGGCGCATCGCTGCGATCGCCGCCGAGCGGACGCTCATCGAAGCCGAGCTGCGCGGCGCGGACGCGCTCCCAGCCGCGGATGCGCACGGGCGGCTTACCGACAAGCATGCGCGGCTCCTGCGGGACGCCGCCAAGTGGGAGGCGCGCTGGATCGAGGTGAGCACGGCGATCGAAGAAGCGGAGGCGCAAAGCTCCTAGGGCGACGGCGCTCGGCGGCCTGATCCGAAGCGAATGTTTTCACCGCCGCGCGCCCGAACCCTATTGCTCATCGCCATCTCGGCCTGCATCTCGGTGGCGCTCTGGAACTCGCTCAAACCGATGCCCGCGGGCACCCACGTGGTCTCGCTCCCGGCGCGGCTCGCCGAGCCGCAGCTCACCGTGCTTCGAGCGCCGAATGAGATCCTCGCCCGCGAGCTTGCCGACATCGATCGTGCCGCGCAGCTGATCGTGCTCGATGAGCGGCCGGTGACGCGCGAGATCGGCCAGCGGCTGCTGCTCGCCAAGCGCCGGCGCCCGAATCTTAAGGTCGTGGTGGTGGCGGACAGCCTCGATGAGGCCTCCGGCGGCACGCCGCGCGAGTACCTGCAGGCTCTCGAGCAGGCCGGCGTGGTCGTGGCCCGTGCCCGGCTCGATCGATTGCGCGATCCGACTCCGCTCTATTCTGCGTTGTGGCGCCTTGGCGTCGGGTGGTGGAGCGATCCCTTCGACGAGGCGCCGGGCGGCTTAAGGGCCATGCTCCGCCGATTGAACTTCAAACGCGATGACCGTCAGCTCATCGTCGCCGACGACGGCGCCGGAGGCTGGATCAGCATGCTGCCGGCAGGCGCGGCCAGCGATCTTGCGGTGGAGATCGCCGGCGGGCCGGCGCGCGACATCGCCGCGAGCGAGCTCCAAATCGCCGCCTGGTCCACGGGAGACGATCGGCTGCCGCAAGCGCCGACCGCGGGCGGCCCGGGCCTTGGCTCCATCGACGCGCGATTCCTGAGCGAAGGGGCGATCCGCGGCGCGCTGCTCGATGCTCTCACCGCCGCGGCCGCGGGCGATGAGATCAGCCTCAGCGCGCAGCGCTTGAGCGAGCGGCGGGTGATCGACGCGGCGCTGCGCGCGGCCGAGCGCGGCGTTCGCGTCGCGATGCTCCTCGACCCGGACGCGGCGCCCAACCGCGCCGTCGCCGCGGAGCTCGTGCGCCAGAGCTCCGGCCGGATCGAGGTGCGCTGGCAATCCGGGGCGCGGAGGACGCTCTCGCTCGTCCTGGTGCACCGCCATCCGGAGCTCTGGGCCGACGTGAGCGCCGCCGGGCTCGCGCGGCCGGATCTCGGCGATTTGAACCTCGAGGCGGCCGCGGAGCTGCGCCTCCCGGAACGCGCCGCCGCGGCCCGTGCGCTTTGCGATCATTTTGCGGCGGCCTGGGCGGCGGCAGCACCGTACGCCCGCTATGCCGACGACTCGCCCTCGGCGTATTGGCGCTATCGCCTGCTCGAAGCGGCGGGTCTAGCGGCTTTCTAGATTTCGGCCCAGGGTCGCGGTCGTTTCGGCGACGATCTTGGCAAGCGCTGCGTCCGTGGCCTCGTTAAAGGCCTGGATGATCGCCGTCACCCGGTTGCTCGCAGCCCGCTGCCGCGTTTCCGCGTCGACTTCGCCCAGCAGCCGCCGATCCCCGGCGCCTCCGATCCTCCCGACCAGATGCACGTGCACCGTCGGCGCCTCGCCGTCGCTGGCGCGGGTATCCGGGTACTCGGCCTGGAAGTCGACCACGTCGATTTCGAGCCAGTAGCCGCTCGCGAACGCCGATGCGTCGGTGTCGACGTTGCGCAGGGCGGCCGCTCCGCGGAAGGCTTGCAGCGTCAGGTCCTGCAGCATCTCATCGAGCGGGCCGGGCCAGCGTACAGCCGCGAAATAATCCAGGCGCCGGTCGGGATAAAGAGCCGCGATCCGGTCGTTGTCGAGACCGGTGCGCACGCGCGGATCGAGCACGGCGAGGTCCGCCGCAATCGGCGCGGCGGCCGCCTTCGGCTCGACCGACAGCTGATAGGTGGTGAGGGCGGGCGCGCTGCTGTGAAACAGCGAGCCGCATCCGGCGAGCGGGAGCATCGATAGGAGAGTGACGAGAAGGTATTTCACCGGGGCAACTCGATACCGCGGGAGTTCGATTCGTAGAGCAGCTCCGCGGGATTCTGCTTCAGCGATCGCGACAGATCACGGATATCGCGCACCGCGTCGCGGCTTTCGTGCAGCAGTCGCTCCAGCTCCGGCAACCCCTGACCGGCGAATCGCGTGATCGCCGGCTCGTTGCGCGCCACCAGCTCATCCAGTCGCTCGGAGGTGCTCGCCAGGCTCGCGGTCAGACGCCTGAGGTTGGCAAGCGTGGCCTTGAGGTCCGGAGCGGAATTATCGGTCACGGTGCGCAAATCCGCCGCGGCGCTATCCACGTCCTGCGAGGCGCGCTTCATATCGGTTACCAGCTGGCCGATCTCGTTCAGCAACGCCGGCGCGCGTTCGCTTGCCACCCGCGCGTTCTGCAAGGTGCTCTTGAATGCGTGGACGTTCTCGTCGCTGAACAGCTGGTCCATGTGCTCGACGAGCTCGATGGCGTGATTGGCAAGCGCCGGGAGGCTGCGAAGAAGCACGTCCAGTTCGGATGGCGCCGAGCGGATCACCGGGTAACGCTGGCCTTGCGGCAAGGGTCCCGAGGCCGTGGAATTCGGATCCTCTTCGAGATCGATGAACAAGAGTCCCGTAACGCCTTGCAGGCTCAGCAGCGCGCGGGTGCGGGCATCGATCGGCGCCGTGGCGTCGATGTCCGCGATCACCTCGACCCGCCGGCGCTGGGGCGCCTCGAGCGTGATGCGCGCGACCTTGCCGACGTCGACGCCGAGATAGCGCACCGGACTGCCGGCGGTGAGACCGCTCACGGTTCCGTCGTAGTAGATTTCGTAGCGCTGGTAGGTGCGCTTGTCCCTCTGGTCGGTGTACCAATACACGAACGACACCGCGAGGCCGATGACGAGCAGCACGAACGCGCCGACCACGACATAGTTGGTTTCCCTATCCACGCGTCTCCCTGTTCAGGCATCTCCTATTCATGCGCGGCCTCCTCCGCGGCGCGCGCGCGCGGCCCGTGGAAGTACTCGTGGATCCACGGCTGGGTGTTGGTGAGGATACCCGGCAGCGTGTCGGTCACCATGCGGCCATCGACGATGACGCTGACGCGATTGCAGGTGCGGAACAGGCTGTCGAGGTCGTGCGTGATCATGACTACCGTAAGCTTCAGCTCGGCGTGAAGGTACAACAGTAACGCATCGAAGTCCGCAGCGGAAATGGGATCGAGCCCGGAGGTCGGCTCGTCGAGGAACAAGAGCTTGGGCTCGAGGGCGAGCGCGCGCGCCAGCGCCGCGCGTTTCACCATGCCGCCCGAGAGCTGCGCGGGATACTTCTCAGCGTCGTCGGGCGCGAGACCCACCAGGCTCAAGTTGAGCTGCACCAGTTCGTCGAGCGCGTCCTCCGGCATCGAATACGATTCGCGCAGCGGTAATTGGATGTTCTCGGCGACGCTCAGGGAGCTGATCAGCGCCCCGCTCTGGAACGTGACCCCGTAGCTGCGCGACATGGCGAGGCGTTCCGCCGCCGAGAGCTCGAAGATGTTCCGGCCATACAGCTCCACGGTACCCGCTTGCGGTCGGCGCAGCCCCAGTATGGTGCGAAGCAGTACCGTCTTGCCGGTCCCGGAGCCGCCGACCACGCCCATGATCTCGTTGGAACGGACCTCGAACGAGAGCCCGTCGTGCACGGTCTGCGAGCCGAAGCGATTGATCAGACCCTGGACCCGAATCACCGGGGTGTCGGTCGATGTGTCCATCAGAAATCGATTTGCTGGAATAGCACTGCGAAGAATGCATCGGCAAGAATGACCAGGAATATCGATTGCACGACGGCCATCGTGGTCATGCGCCCGAGCTCACGCGCCGATTCGCGCACCTGCATGCCGCGGTACGATCCCACCATGGCGATGAGCAGCGCAAACACCGGCGCCTTGACGAGCCCCGCCCAGAATGTGGTCGGCGCGAGAGCCTCGCGCAGCCGGACCGTGAACTGGGCGAGCGGAATGTGCAGCTGGATCAGCGAGAGGAGGCCCCCGCCGGCGAGCCCCATCGCATCGGCGATCACGGTGAGGCAGGGCAGTGCGATGAGCAAGGCCACCACCCGGGGCACGACCAGGAGCTCGATCGGATTCAAGCCCATGGCGCGCAGCGCATCGGTCTCCTCGTTGAGCTGCATCACGCCGATCTCGGCGGCGAACGCACTGCCGGAGCGCCCGGCGACGATGATGGCCGTGAGCAGCACGCCCATCTCGCGCAGCACCGCGATGGTGACGAGGTCGACCACGAAGATCGTGGCGCCGAATTTCGAGAGCTGCTGTGCGCCGAGATAGGCGACGACGACGCTGATCAGGAACGCGATGAGCGACACGATCGGAATCGCGGTCACGCCGGTCTCGTGAATGTGACGCACGATCGAGGGCAGCCGCAGCACGCGCGGGCGCGAGAAGCTCTCGCCGAGCACCGTGGCGATGCGCCCGAAGAAGGCGAGCACGCCGCGCGCCTCCGTGCCCTGGAGCACCGTCCATCGGCCGAGCGTGGCGATCGCGCCCTCGTGGAAGGGCACCGCGACGGTCCGCCTGCCGCGAGCGGTGCAAAGCTCGCTCTGCAGCTTACGCAGCAGCTCGACGGTGTGCGGCGGATTGCCCTCGTGGCGCACGGCGAGCTGCGCCGCGCCAAGATCGGACAAACGCGCGAGCAGCAACCACACCGGGCCGATTCCCGGATGCTCCGCCCGCGACCAATCGCACACCAGGGTGCCGGTGATCGGACCCGTCAGAGCCTTGAGCTCCGCGTCGATCTGGGCCATCCCGGCGAGCGACCAATCGCCGCGCAGGTCGAGCCGCCAATCCTCGCCGTCCCGTTGCAGCGCCAACGCTTCCATCGCTATATGCTATCAGGCACCGCAATCGGTCAGACACCTCGAATGCACAGCGGCCCTCTGCTCCAGATCCTGATCCTGCTCGCCGCTTCGGTCTGCGTCGTCGCCGGCGTACGCCGGCTCGCGTTGCCGGCGATCGTCGGGTATCTCGCGGTCGGCATGTTGCTCGGCCCTCATGCCCTGGCGTGGGCTGTGGATAACGACACGACGCGCTTGCTCGCGGATTTCGGCGTGGTGTTTCTGGTGTTCACGCTCGGACTCGAATTCTCGCTGCCCCGCCTGCTCGCGATGCGCTGGGAAGTGCTCGGCGTGGGCGGTGCCCAGGTGCTCGTGACCACGGCGGCCGTCGCCGCCGGCGCGATCGCCCTGTTCGGCGTGGGGCCCACCGCCGCGATCGTCATCGGCGGCGCGGTCGCCATGTCCTCGACGGCCATCATCATTGCGCAGCTCACCGAGCAATCGGAGAACAACCGCACCCACGGCCGCCTCGCCGTGGCCATCTGTTTGTTTCAGGATCTGAGCTTTCCGCTGTTCCTCGGCTTGGTGTCGCCGCTCGCGGCCGGCGCGGGCAGCGCGCCGGGTCCGCACATCATCGCCGCCATCGGCATTGCCGCGGCGGCGCTGCTCCTGGTGCTCGCGGTCGGGCGCTGGCTGCTGCGGCCCCTGTTCCTCGCGATCGCCTCGGTGCGCTCGCCGGAGCTGTTCTCGCTCGCGGTATTGCTCGCGGTTCTCGCCTCGGCCTGGGCCACGCAGGCGGCCGGCCTGTCGCTCGCGCTCGGCGCATTCCTTGCCGGCATGATGCTCGCCGAGACCGAGTTCCGGCACCAGGTCGAGGCAACCATCCGCTCCTACCGCGAGGTGCTGCTCGGCTTGTTCTTCATCACGGTCGGCATGCTGCTCGATGTGCCGCTGCTGCTGCGTACCTTGCCGTTGGTCACGGCGATTCTCGCGGGGATGCTGCTGCTCAAGGCCTCGGTGGTCGCCGTGGTGGCGAAACCCGCGACCAAAAGCTGGTTCAAGTCGCTGCGCACCGGCGTGGTGGTGAGCTGTGGCGGGGAGTTTGGCTTCGCGCTACTGACAATATTGCTCCGGCGCGAGCTCGCCGACCCGGCGGTGGTGCAGCCGCTGCTCGCGGCGACGGTGCTCTCCATGGTCGCCTCACCCATGCTCATCCGCGACAACCGGCGCATCGCGCGCGCGATCCTGCGCGAGAGCGGTCCGAAGCGCACCGAAGCGTTGCGCGAGGCGCAGACGACCCTCGCCGTCACCGAGCGCGATCACGTGGTGATTTGCGGCTTCGGGCGCGTGGGGCAGAACATCGCGCGCGTGCTCGAGCAAACCGGCTTCGAATACATCGCCCTCGATCTCGACCCTTACCGCATCCGCGCGGGCCGCCAAGCCGGCGATCCGGTCGTATACGGCGACGCCGGGCAAGTCGAGGTGCTGCAGAACATGGGCCTCGTGCACGCGAGCTGCGTGGTCATCACGTTCGCAAACCCCACCGTGTCCCTGCGCATTCTGCGCTCGGTGCGCTCGCTGCGCGGCGATGTGCCCGTGCTGGTGCGCACTCAAGACGACACCAAGCTCGAGGACCTGCAGGCCGCGGGCGCCACCGAAGTCGTGCCGGA
>JBEKVP010000132.1:0-6785 GCA_049513935.1 Steroidobacteraceae bacterium | reverse complement strand
CCGAGGCGGCCGATCTTAAGGGGGATTCGACCTCCATCACGTTTGCGAAATGGATGCCCGTGGACATCGAGCGTCGCGCCCTGGGACAACTCACATGACTCGACGAGGGCGGGCGCTTCGGCGTTGGCTGTGCGCTCTCGCGGCCTGTGCGTGCCTCGGTGATGCCCCGGCCGCGGATGCCCCGTCGGAGTACCAGATCAAGGCGGTCTTCGTCTTCAATTTCTCACATTTCGTGGAATGGCCGCCGCAGGCATTCGCCTCCGCCTCCGACCCGTTCGTGATCGGTATCGTGGGCGAGGATCCCTTCGGATCCCACTTGGATGAGGCGATACGGGGGGAGCACATTAGCTCACACCCGCTCATCGTTCGCCGCTATCGCAGTGCGGGCGAGGTGGGCGATTGTCAGATCCTCTTCATCGACCGCTCTCAAGGGCCGCATCTTGCCCAGATTCTCGCCGGCCTCGACCACCGCAGCACCCTCACGGTATCGGAGCTCGATGGAGCTGCCGCGCGCGGCGTCATGATCGAATTCGTGACCGAAAATAATCGCATTCGATTGCGGATCAACGCCGAATCCGCGCGCGCCGCGGGGCTCTCCGTAAGCTCGAAGCTTTTGCACCTCGCCGACATCGTCAGCACGACTCACGGAGACTGACATGATGGGAAGTTCCATACCGATTCGCCGCACCTTGATGCGCATGGTATTGCTGTCGAGCGGGGCGGTGCTCGCGGTGACCACTCTCGCCTTTTGTACTTATGAATCGTTGACCTACCGCCAATCGAGCATCCAGCAGCTCGAGATCTTGAGTCAGGCAATCGCCAGCAACAGCACCGCGGCCCTCGCGTTCGACAATGCAGAGGATGCCGCAAGCGTCCTCACCGCCTTCAAGGCCGATCCCCACATCGTCGCCGCAGCGCTTTACGACTCGCAGGGCAAGCTCTTCGTAACCTACCCGCAAGGGCTCCCCGCCGCTCGCTTGCCGGCCCACGCCGGGGTGCAAGGGTACACGTTCGCCCGTTCCGCGCTCGCGGGCTTTCAGCCGGTGCTCGACGGCTCGAAGGTGCTCGGCACGCTCTATGTGCAATCGGATTTGGGCGCGATCTATGCGCGGATGCGTCTTTACGCGCTCATCGTGATGCTGGTGATCGGCGTGTCCTTGCCGCTCGCCTACCTCATTTCGCGCAGGCTCCAGCATCGGCTCCTGGGTCCAATCCTGACCCTCGCCGACACCGCCCGAGCGGTCTCCGAGCGCAACGACTACACGGTGCGCGCGGTGAGGACCGGAGCCTACGAGTTCGATGTGTTTACCGACACGTTCAATCAAATGTTGACGCACATTCAAGGCTCCGAAGCGAAGCTCCGGGATCAATTGGGTCGCTTGAATCTCCTGCAGCAAATCACTCGGGCGACCGGCGAGCGTCAGGACCTTCCCAGCATATTTCAAGTCGTGCTGGTGAGCCTCGAGGCGGACCTGCCAATCGATTTTGGATGCTTCTTGATTCATGATGCGGTCGGGAAATCGCTCACGGTGAGTGCAACAGGGCTCGCGGGCCGGAAGTATGCGGACCGCATGGGGTTATCGGAGGCCCTGACGGTACCCATCGATCCGAATGGCCTCTCGAGGTGCATCGCCGGGCAACTCGTGTACGAACCGGATGTCGCGGAGGTCGCCTTTCCCTTTCCCCAGCGCCTCGCGAGCGTGGGCTTGCGCTCGCTTGTCATCTCACCCCTCATGGTCGAGAACCAGGTCTTCGGGGTGCTGGTCTCCGCGCGCTCGAGCCCGCAGGCATTTTCCAGCGGAGAATGCGAGTTCTTGCGGCAGTTGAGCGAGCATGTGGCGCTTGCGAGCCATCAGGCCCGCCTCTACGGCGCGCTGCAACAGGCGTACGATGATCTGCGGCAGACTCAGCATACGGTGATGCAGCAGGAGCGGCTGCGGGCGCTCGGGCAGATGGCGAGCGGCATTGCGCACGATATCAACAACGCGATCTCACCAGTCTCGCTCTATACCGAGTCGCTCCTCGAGCGGGAACCCAATTTAAGCGAGCGGGCGCGGGGGTATCTTGCCACCATTCAGCGCGCGATCGATGATGTGGCGCGAACGGTGGCGCGCATGCGCGAGTTCTATCGAGAGCGCGAGGCGCAGCTTACCTTGGAGCGCGTGGAACTGAATCGCGCCATCCAACAGGTCGCCGAGCTCACGCGGCCCCGCTGGAGCGACCAGCAGCAGCAACGCGGCGTCATGGTGGACCTCAAGCTCGATCTTGCGGACTCATTGCCCGACATCATGGGTGCCGAGCATGAAATCCGCGACGCGCTGACGAATCTCATCTTCAACGCGGTGGATGCGATGCCAACCGGGGGCACGTTGACCGTGCGGACCCGCATGGTCGCGGACGCGGAAGCGGGAGATCGCTCGCTCATCGAAGTGAGCGATACCGGGGTCGGCATGGATGAGGACACGCGCAGGCGCTGTCTCGAGCCTTTTTATACGACCAAAGGCGAGCGGGGCACGGGGCTCGGGCTGGCGATGGTGTATGGGATGGTACAGCGCCACAGTGCGGAGATCGAGATCGAGAGCGCCCTCGGCCAAGGAACAACCGTGCGCCTCGGCTTCCCGGCGCATACGTCCTCCGTCGTGACCGCCTCGCGGCTGGCGTCCCCTGCGATCCACGGTCGGCGGCTGCGGATTTTGATCGTCGATGATGATCCGGTGCTGATCAAGTCGTTGCAGGACACCCTGCAGGAGGACGGGCATCTCATCGTGGCGACCCACGGCGGTCAAGCCGGCATCGAGGCCTTTGCCAGTGCCCATCAGGAGGAGAAGTACTTCGATGTGGTGGTGACAGACCTCGGCATGCCGCACGTGGATGGACGCAAGGTGGCCTCCGCAATCAAAGCCATCTCATCGACAACGCCCGTGATCCTCCTCACCGGGTGGGGGCAGCGGCTCATTGCCGAGAATGATACGCCGGCACACGTCGATAGAGTCTTGAGCAAGCCGCCGCGCCTGGCGGAGTTGCGGGTGGCGTTCGGGGAGTTGCTGTCATGACGCTCGAGCCTCAGGCGAGACTCCTCATCGTGGATGACGAGACCGCCCAGATGCGCGCGCTCTGCGATACCTTGAGACTGGAAGGATACGCGACCCAGGGCTTCAGTTCGGCGCGGGAGGCCGCAGCCGCGCTGCGGCCGGGCGAGGTCGACCTGCTGATCACCGATCTCATGATGCCGGAGATGGATGGCATCAGCTTGAGCAATGCGGTGAGACAGATCGATCCCACCGTCTCCACGATCGTGATGACGGGCCACGGTACCATCGATACGGCCGTGCAAGCGATGCGCGATGGCGCCCTCGACTACGTCTTGAAGCCCTTCAAGCTCAACGTCTTGCTCCCCGTGATTGCGCGCGCGCTCCAGGTGCGGCGGTTGCGGCGCGAGAATGCGGAGCTGCAAGAGCGCGAGCGGCGCCGGTCCGAGGAGCTCGCCGCGGCCTATCGGGACCTCGAGTCCTTTTCCTATTCCATCTCGCACGACTTGCGCGCGCCGCTTCGCGCCATTACGAGCTTCGCACAGCTTGTGGAGGATGAGCTCGGAACGCAATCCGAGGCGGAAACGCGCCGCATGATCGGCATCATTCGAAACGGCAGTCAAAAGATGGACCAGCTAATCGTGGGGCTCCTCGAGTTCTCGCGGGCCGGCCGGGAGCCCCTGAATCTCGAGCTCATTGATATGACGGTCATGGCGGGTGCTGCCGCAACAGAGGCCATGGCGCTCCATTCAGGACCCACGCCACGCATCGACATCGAGGATATGCCGAAGGGCGCCGCCGATGCGCGGGTCATTCGGCAGGTGTGGTGCAACCTGATCGGCAATGCCTTGAAATACAGCGCGAAGCGCGCGGAGCCCCAGATCAAGATCACTGGGCGGATCGAGGGCGGGGAGACGCTCTATCAAGTCGAGGACAACGGGGCCGGATTCGACATGCGTTACGCGGATAAGCTCTTTGGCGTTTTCCAACGCTTGCACCGGACGGAAGAATTCTCCGGCACCGGCGTGGGGCTCGCGATTGTGCAGCGCATTATCGCCCGGCACGGGGGACGGATCTGGGCGCGAGGCGCGCCGGATCTCGGCGCCTCGTTTGAATTCGCGTTGCCCATCGTCACGGGAATCGGGGCGGACCCCTAATCCTGTAGGAGCAGTCCTACAGCGCGCTACGCATCTTCGAACACTCGGCTCATGGCGTCTCGGAATCATTCAAACCCATTCAGAATCAGAGGGCTGCGCCGATATCCGAAAGGACTGGAGGCGCGTGTGAACCCATTTGGACGGGAAACAATCGACCGCGACGGCTGGCATCGGCGTTCGGCGCGCACCGCCGTCGCTATCCTGCTCGCTGGGTTGATACCCATCGGTGCTTTGGCCGCTGAGGACGCTTCGACGAGTGCGCTCAAGACCTTGAGCGTCGAGGACCTCATGAACATCGAGGTCACCTCGGTATCCAAGCAGCCCGAAGCACTCCTGCAGGCGGCCTCCGCCATTCAAGTCATCACCAGCGAGGAGATCCGCCGCTCAGGCGCCACGAGTATTCCGGAAGCGCTGCGGCTCGCGGACAACTTGGAAGTGGCGCAAGAGAATTCTCACGACTGGGCCATCAGCGCCCGCGGGTTCAACGCGAATCTCGCGAACAAACTCTTGGTCTTGATCGACGGGCGCGCGGTGTACACCCCGCTCTATGGCGGGGTTCTCTGGAATGTACAGGATTATCTTCTCGAGGATATCGATCGCATCGAGGTGATCAGCGGGCCGGGCGGCACCCTATGGGGCGCGAATGCGGTGAATGGCGTCATCAACATCATCACCAAGAGCGCCAAGGATTCGCAAGGTGCGTATGCGCAAGCGGCCGGAGGCAAGGAGCTCGAAGAGCTTGCGAGCGTGCGATACGGTGCCGAGCTTGCTCAGGACGTTTACCTGCGCTTCTACGGCAAATATGTTGATCGCGGCGATGAGGTGACGAGCACCGGTGCAACCGCGGCCGATTCATGGCATATGGGCCGGGGCGGCTTTCGCATGGACTCCACGCCTTCGGCGCAAAACAACCTGACCCTCCAAGGCGATTTCTACAGTGGGAGCGAAAGCTACGGCACAATCGGCGACGCCGCGCTCTCGGGCGGCAATCTCCTCGGCCGCTGGACGCATACGGCTTCGGACGATTCGGCCTTGAGCCTGCAGATGTACTATGACTACACGTATCTTGCGCAGCCTTTCGCCTCGAGTCCTCCGGCCCTTTACTACACGGGTTTCCCCGCGGCCTCCTTGACCGACGTCCTCGATACGGTCGATGTGGATTTCCAGTATCACTTTCGATTGGCCGAGCGCCATCAAGTGATCTGGGGCCTCGGATATCGGGCAACGCACGAAGTGGATGAAGACGCCTCGGTCGTGCGCTTCTCGCCGCCAGTGCTAGATCAAGGACTCTACAGCGGATTTCTGCAGGACGAGATCATGCTCGCGCCGAGCGTTCATCTCACCTTGGGCTCGAAGCTCGAGCACAACGACTACACAGGGTTTGAGGTGGAGCCCAACACACGCTTGCAATGGAATTTCGCGCCGAAAGAGATGCTATGGGCCGCCGTCTCTCGGGCGGTGCGCACTCCCTCGCGCTACGATCACGACTTGGAAGTGCCTTCCGGGCTCGTGGACGCGCCGCCCCCATACCAGTTTCCGACGTACTATCTCAAAGGGAACCCGGACTTTGTCGCGGAGACGCTCATCGCCTACGAGATGGGTTATCGCGCGCAGTTGACCTCTCGGTTGTCAGGCTCGATATCGGCGTTCTACAACGACTACGATCATTTACGCAGCACGTCCGCGACCCCGACTACCGCGACCTATGTCTTCCCGTACCCGATCGTCTTCGATAATGCCCTCGAAGGCGAAACTCACGGATTCGAGCTCGCCGTGACCTATCAGCTCCTCGAATGGTGGCGGCTGCACGGAGGCTACGATTTCTTGAAGGAAGACCTGCACGTACAGCCCGGCGAGGTGGATGCGACCAACGCCACCAACGAGACTGCCGATCCCGAGCAACAGGTCTCGCTGCGCTCCTCCATGGATTTGCCGCGCGAGGTTGAACTCGATGCGGCGCTGCGCTGGGTGGATCAATTGCACATCAACAATGGACCGACGGGTGGCCCGGTGATCGGCATCGTACCGAGCTACCTGGAGCTCGATGCCCGCCTGGCCTGGCATGCGACAAAGCGGCTCGAATTCTCTCTCGCGGGCCAGAATCTTTTACACCCCTATCACGTCGAGTATGGGTTCCCGTCTCCCGCGCGCGAGGCGATCGAGCGCAGCGTCTTCGGCAAGGTCACCTGGGGCTATTGATAGGCGCACCCCATGGCAGATCGAGAATTTGAGAACCGAGAGCTCCATCTCCTCATGATCGAGGATTCCGAACCGGATGCGGAGCTCACCATTCGGCGGCTCAAAGCGGCCGGATTCCGCTGCAACTATCGGTGCGTCGTGACCGAGGAGGAGATGCGAAGCGCGCTGAAAGAGCGGTTGCCCGATCTCATCTTGTCGGACTTCAGCTTGCCGCGCTTCGATGGGATGTCCGCGCTCGCAATCGCCCGCGTCGAGGCGGCCGGGGTTCCGTTCATATTTCTCTCCGGAACGATCGGCGAAGAGCGGGCCATCGAGGCGCTGAAGTCAGGGGCGATCGACTACGTTCTCAAGAGTAATCCCATGCGGCTGGTGCCGGCCATCAAGCGTGCGCTCGCGGATG
>JBEKVP010000131.1:0-6792 GCA_049513935.1 Steroidobacteraceae bacterium | reverse complement strand
CGCAAAACTCTCGGCATAGCCGCGCTCGCGCATGCCGTCGATCAAGCGGCGCTGGAACGGCTCCAGACCGCCCTTGCGCTTCCAGGCCGCCATGGCGCGGCGCAGACTGTCCGCCTCGCCGGCCGAGAACCCGGCCGCGACGATCGCGAGTTGCATGACCTGTTCCTGGAAAATGGGCACGCCGAGCGTGCGCTTGAGCACGCCCTCGACCGCTTTGCTCGGATAGCTCACTGCCTCCTCGTTGTTGCGGCGGCGCAGATACGGATGCACCATCTCGCCCTGAATCGGTCCTGGCCGTACGATCGCCACTTCAATGACGAGGTCGTAGAAATTGCGCGGCCTGAGACGCGGCAGCATGGACATCTGGGCGCGCGATTCGATCTGAAAGACACCGACGGTGTCGGCGCGGCAAATCATGTCGTACACTGCGCTGTCCTCGCTCGGCACGGTGGCGAGATTGAGCTCGCCCGACACCCGCGGCGTGTCGCCCCGCGCGTGGGACGCGGCGTCCCAGACGTTGATCAATCCGAACGCCCGGCGTATCGCGCTCAGCATGCCGAGCCCGAGCACATCCACCTTGAGCAGTCCGAGCGCATCGAGATCATCCTTGTCCCACTCGATGACCGTGCGTTCGGGCATCGCCGCGTTCTCGATGGGTACGAGCTCATCCAGGCGGCCGCGCGCGATCACGAACCCGCCCACGTGCTGCGAGAGATGGCGCGGGAATCCGAGGATCTGCGCGGTGAGCACCATCAGACGACGCGTTCTGGGGTCGCGCGGATCGAATCCGGAGGCGCTGATGCGCTCGGGAGCGATGCGCTGGCCGTCCCACCACTGCATGCCGCCCGCGAGCCGGTCGACTTCCTCGAGGCTGTAGCCCAAGGCTTTGCCGACGTCGCGCAGCGCGCTGCGGGGACGGTAGCTGATGATGGTGGCCGCGAGCGCCGCGCGCTCACGGCCGTATTTGCCGTAGACGTATTGGATCACCTCCTCGCGCCGCTCGTGCTCGAAATCCACGTCGATGTCGGGCGGCTCGTTGCGCTCCTTGGAGATGAAGCGCTCGAACAGCATCGCCATGCGCGAAGGATCCACTTCCGTGATCTGCAGGCAGTAGCAGACGATGGAGTTGGCCGCCGAGCCCCGGCCCTGGCAGAGGATTTTTTGCGAGCGGGCATACTTGACCACGTCGTGCACGGTGAGAAAGAAGGGCTCGAACTTGAGCTCGGCGATCAGGCGCAGCTCGTGCTCGATTCCGTCGCGCACGGTCTGCGGCGCCCCCCGGGGCCAGCGCTGGGCGCAGCCCTGCCAAGTGAGATTGCGCAAGTGACTGGTGGGTGTTTCGCCCGCAGGCACGATTTCCTCGGGATACTCGTAGCGCAGCTCATCGAGGTTGAACGTGCAGCGCTCCGCGATGGCGAGCGTTTGCGCGAGCAGCGGAGCCGGATAGAGCTGCTCGAGGCGTCGCAGGGGCCGCAAGCAGCGCTCGCCGTTCGGGAACAGGCGCAACCCGGCGGTGCTCACAGGGATTTTCAGGCGGATCGCCGTCAGCACGTCCTGCAGCGCGCGGCGGCTGCGCCGGTGCATGTGTGCATCGCCGGCGGCCACGCACGGCAGCTCGAGCTGCGTGCCGAGCGCCTCGAGCAACTCCAGGCGGTGCGCATCGAAGCCGCCGGTCAGAAGCTCGACGCCGATCCACAATCGACCCTCGAAGCGCTCGCGCAGCCAGCGGCCGTCCTCGGCGTGTTGCGGCAGCGGCGCGCGGCCGGCCGGCGGCAGCCAGATGATGAGGCACCCGTCGAGCGCGTTCTCGAGATACTCGCGCTCGAGGCGGTAGCTGCCTTTGACGCCGCTGCGCCGGGCACGGCTGATCAGCCGGCAAAGCGCGCCGTAGCCCGCCCGGTCGGTGGCGAGCGCCACCAGCTTGAGCTCATCGGCACTGCGCAGCTCCGCGCCTATGATCAGCGGCAATCCGCATTGCTTGGCAGCGGTGTGCGCACGCACCACGCCCGCGAGCGAGCATTCATCGGTGAGCGCGAGCGCGCGGTAACCCAGGGACTTCGCTTGCGCGACCATCTCCTCGGGATGCGAGGCGCCGCGCAGAAAGGAGAAGTTGCTGAGGGCATGCAGCTCGGCGTACATGGCGACCGCCTCAAGCGAACATACCGTGCAGATACCAGCGCCTGGACTGCCGCTCCTGAAATATCCACAGCCGCGCGCCCCCCGTGCGGCGCACGATGTAGTAGTCGCGGGCGATGCCTTTGCCGTCCCACCAGCCGCTCTCGATGCGCTCCGGGCCCGCCTCGAGCCCGGCCTGCCCTTCCTGCCACTGCCGCACTTCCGAAGCGCGCAGTCGCGACGGCTCATCCAGCAGCCAGACGGGCCGCCGCGCGCCGTCCTCGATCCTAAGATAGCCGCCGGGTTGTCCGCCGGCGCGCAATGCGGGATCGAGACGCAGCGCGTGCACCCGCTGCCAAGCCGCCTCGGGCCGGTGCTCGGGGACCGAGCAAATCCCATACACCGCTTGCTCGCCGAGCCGCGCGCGCAACCGCTCGATGAGCTGCGGCGCCGTATCGCGGCCGCCGACGCCCGAACCGGCGAACACTTCGAGAGACGCGGCCGAGAGCGGCTGCAAGGCGCCCGACAAGAGTTCCATCCGCACAATCGGCGCCGCAAGCTCGACTTGGGACAGCTTTTGAACCAGCACATCGGTCAAGCGTCGCCGGTCGCTGGTGATGCTCGCCAAGCCAAAGCGGATCCGCGTGACGGGCGCCGCGCGATGCTTGAACCTCAATTCCAAGGCTTGCACGCCCGCCTGCCGCTCGCGCAAGAACCGTGCGCAGCGCTCGGCCAAGGGCTCGAGCGCCTTCACCAGGTAGGCGGCAGTCTCGACTTCCGTCTCGAAATCGCAGCGCTCGCGAAAGCGCTCGCACGGCACGAACGCGCGGCGCGGTGCGGCTTGCCGCGCCAGGGCGATGTCGAGATCGAGCAACGCTCCGGCGCCGAAACGGCGCGCAAGGCCGGCCCGCGGCAGGCGCAGTAACTCGCCGATCCGCGTGACGCCCATGGCGTGCAAGGTATGCAACTTCTCGAGATCCCATGAGGTGCACGTTACGGGCAACTGCCCCAATTTTCCCGCGAGCAGTCCGGGGTCTTCGATGAGCTCGCGTTTTCCGGCGCGGGCCAACCAGAGCGCCGCCAGAGTCGATGGCGCCGTCGCGCTCCGAGCCTCGAGCGCAAGATGGCACCAGGTGGCATCGATATCCGCATGCAACGCCTCGAGCGAGCCGAACAGCTTCACGCTGCCGCGGATCTCGAGCAGCAACGCGTTCGGCATCTCGATGCTGACCAACGGTGTGAATCGCTGTGCGTGCAGGCACAGACGCCGCAGCCGGGCGGCCGACTCCTCAGCATCGCTCCACGGCCGAAACACGACTGCATACCACAGGTGCCTAGCGCGCGGCCGCGCGGCATCCTTGAGCGGCGGCGGCGGGGTGGTGCCGAGCGCGGGAACGGGACACCGTGCCGCGGGGACAGCGGCGGCGAATAAATCCGCAGTCGCGGATTCGAGCGCGCGCGGCTTCATATTTACGGGAGCGGCGGGCTCGTGCCGGACTCGATCGACCCAGGCTCGATCGAATCGAGCTCGACGGGACCGGGCCGGCCGCCCTGCACCTTGAGGAGCTCCAGACGGGGCTCCGCCGCACCCTGCGTCAACAGCAAGCGCAACGCGGCGGGCGAAGACTCGAACCGATGCCGTTCCGGCCGAAACAACACACCGAGCGCCCCACCCGCCTCGGCCGCGAGCTTCAAACGCCGCAGCCAGCGGTCATCGGTACCCTTCAGCCACAGCAAAACGACCGCGCAAACTCCCGAGCTCAGGGCCTGCTCGGCCGCCCACAAGGCCTCCGTGGCCGTGGTGGGCCGCACGATGATCAGACGGCCGAGCTCGATTCCTTGCTGCGCCAAAGCCGGCGCAAAGGGCTCATGAGGCGGTGCAATCCAAACGAGCCAGGGCGTGTCGCCGCTTGCTTTGCGCTGACACTGTGCCAAGGCCGGCAAAAAAAGTTGGATCTCGCCGAGACCCGGTGCATCGAGCAACACCTCGATGAGCGACGCCGTCGGCCAACCGCCGCCCGGCAAACGCGCATCGAGCGCGTGCCGACCGGTGGACCAAGCCGGACGTGACGAGGAGGCCGAGGCGTCTTTTAACTTCCAGACACGTGCATCAGCCAAGATATCCGCAAGCGATGATGGTTGACGCTCGCCCATCCTGGGCTCGCGCCGTTGATGCGGGCCATCGTGGCCCGCACCCTTCGGGCGCCCTGCAGGCGCCTGCTTCGGCTTCCTGCCTCCGCAATCGGGCGCCCCTCCGGGCGTCGGCTTCGGCTTCCTGCCTCCGCATTCACGCGGCATCCACGTCTTTACCGCGACGAAGCACCCCGACCACCACCCCTTCGATCATCATGGATTGCTCTTTCAGATCGACACGGATGGGTGCGAAATCGGCGTTCTCGGGCAGCAGCCAAACGATCGAGCCTTCTTGTCGATAGCGTTTGACCGTGACTTCGTTTTCCAAGCGCGCAACGACGATCTGGCGGTTGCGCACTTCGGGCGTGCGATGCACCGCGACCAGATCGCCGTGCAGGATGCCGGCGTTCTTCATGCTCATGCCCTGCACTTTCAGCAGGTAGTGCGGTTGCGGCTGGAATAATTGCGGATCGATTTGGTAATGCTTTTCGATATGCTCTTCGGCGAGGATCGGACGGCCGGCGGCGACGCGCCCGATGAGCGGCAGACCCAATTGTTCCCGCAGAATGTCTTTCAACTGAATGCCGCGTGAAGCGCCGGGAATGAGATCGATGACGCCTTTGCGTTGCAGGGCGCGCAAATGCTCTTCGGCCGCATTGGGCGATTTGAAGCCGAGGGTGCGCGCGATTTCCGCGCGAGTCGGCGGCATGCCATTTTCCGCAATGGACGTTTGGATGAGCCGCAGAATCTGTGTTTGCCGAGGCGTAAGGTCAGTCATGGGAATAACCTGTATATGTAGCCAGTCACTGTCAGTATATACAGTTTGCGGGTGCTGACAAGTGCCCACGGGCCGCGGTAATTTGCCGCACCGCCGCGGTAATTTGCCGCACCGCCCAAAAACTCGTAACCCCAAGGAATCATGAAAAAAGAAGACAAATCCCGAGACCGTGCGCTGGGGGTGGACCGACCGATTACACGGCGCGATTTTCTGAACGGCCTGGCCGTCGGCACGACCGCAATCGCCTGCGACCCGCTCTTCGCCGCACCGGGCGCCGCCGCCCCTGGAGCGCCCTCCGCGCCGCTCGCCGCCCAAGATGCCCCGGGCTACTATCCACCGCTCCTCACCGGCATGCGCGGCAGTCATCCCGGCTCCTTCGAAGCCGCCCATGCGCTGCGCGACGGACAGCCCGCGCCCGCGCCGACGGACACAGGTGAGGAATACGATCTCATCATCGTGGGCGGCGGCATCAGCGGACTGGCCGCCGCGCACTTCTACCGCGCGCACGCGCGTTCGAGCCGCATCCTCATTCTCGACAACCACGATGACTTCGGCGGGCACGCCAAGCGTAACGAATTCGATCTCGACGGCCGCCTCAACCTGATGAACGGCGGCACGCTGGAGATCGACAGCCCGCGGCCCTACGGCCCGGTCGCGGCGGGCCTGCTGAAGACCTTGGGACTGGACGTCGAGGAACTCATCAAGACCACTCAGCACCTCGGGTACTACGATCGCCTGGGACTCCAAGCGGGCGCCTTCTTCGATCGCGAGACCTTCGGCACCGACAAGCTCGTGGTCGGCACCGGCAAAAGGATGCTCGCGCAAGCGATCGCACAGGCGCCGCTATCCGAGCGGGCGCGCAAGCAAGTCGTCGAGCTCGAGACCGGCCAGATCGATTACCTGCCGGGCCTATCCTCGGATGAGAAAAAGCAGCGCCTGTCGCGCATGAGTTACGAGGCGTTTTTGCGCGACGTCGTGCACGCGGACCCGGCGGTGCTCAAGTTCTATCACGCCATGACGCATGGCGAGTGGGGCGTTGGCACCGATGCCGTATCGGCGCTCGACTGTTGGGCGTTCGACATGCCGGGATTTCAAGGATTGAGGCTCGCCAAAGGCTCCATCGCGCACATGGGCTACACCCCCGCCGGATACGCGGACACCGGAGGCTCCTTGAAGCTGCACTTCCCGGACGGCAATGCGACCATCGCGCGGCTCTTGGTGCGCGACCTGATCCCCCAGGCCGTGCGCGGGTCCGCCGCCGCGGGCAGCCGTGCCCCGGGCAGCCGTGCCGGCAGTCCCGCCGAGGACATCGTCACGGCGCGCATCGATTATTCGCAGCTCGATACGCCGGGCGCGCCGTTGAAGCTGCGCTTGAACAGCACCGCGATTCGAGTGCGCCACTTGGGGGAGCCGAAATCGGCGACCCAGGTCGAGGTGACTTACCTGCGTGCGGGCCGTGCCTATACCGCCCGTGCGCGCGGCAGCGTGCTCGCCGGCTACAACATGATGATCCCGTACCTGTGCCCCGAGCTGCCGGCAGCTCAGAAGGAGGCTTTGCACAGCCTCGTGAAAACGCCGCTCGTTTACACGAGTGTGGCGCTGCGCAACTGGCGGCCGTTCGAGCGGCTCAAGCTCTATCGGGTCTATGCGCCCGGGAGCTATCACAGCTACTTTCATCTGAACCAACACGTCGACATCGGCGCGTACAAAAGTGCCGCCTCCCCCGATGATCCCACTCTGGTGCACATGGTGCGCACACCGTGCCG
>JBEKVP010000130.1:0-6800 GCA_049513935.1 Steroidobacteraceae bacterium | reverse complement strand
TGCGCTGCGCCGCCCCGGATCAGCTCTCGGAAAGAGGCTTGTACGAGAACTTCTGGCCGGCAACGGCTGCCTGATACATGAGGCCGCCCTTGGCGATGGTGAAGACCGCCGTCCCCTTGTAGTAGCGGCCCGCGGTCGTCGCATCCTTCTCGCCGCCGCTCGCGCCCGCCTCGGCGCCGGTCGTACCGGCACCCGCGTCTGCACTCGCGGTAATCGCGGTCACGCTCGCGTCCGCGCCGAACTCGAAGTTGCCGGACTCGAACTCGTCGAGCGCGCGCTTGTCCTTGAAGAAGATGATCTCGCTGAAGGCCTTGCCGCCCGCTTGGAATCCGACGCTCACCTGGGCGAGCGTCGCGACGCCGGTTTGCTGGCCGCCGACAAAGACCCCGCCCTTGCCCCCCGCGCCGCCCACCACGAATGCGCCCTCCCCGACCGTCGGGAACACCGCATAGGCATAGCTGTGATGGAAGAACGCAGCGCTCTTCCCGGCATGCCGGAACAGCGAGACGGTATCTTCATATTGGGTCGGCGAAGGATCCGCCTGCGCGACCGTGATGGATGCGGCCATGGCCGCTGCCATGGTCAAAGCACGTATTGAGGTCAAAGCACGTATTGAGGTTTTCATAGTGACGCCAGGATATTTCGGGCCGCGCACCGGATCTGTAGGCGTACGCGACTACATCTGCCAAGAGGATTCCCACAGTCCGGCGCGCCAGCGCGCGCGCGCCGCCGCGCCGCCGCGGACAGTGCTCGCGCTTTGCGGCCTAAGCCTTCGCCAGGTTTTGCGCCGCGAAGTCCCAGTTGATGAGCTTGGCGATCACCGCGTTCACGTGGTCGGCGCGCTTGTTCTGATAGTCGAGATAGTAGGCGTGCTCCCACACATCGATGGTCAGAAGCGGGTTCGCGCCGGTCGTGATCGGCGTGTCCGCATCCGCGGTCTTGACCACCTTGAGCCTCGGGCCCTCGAGCACCAGCCATGCCCAGCCGCTGCCGAACTGCGCCACCGCGCTCGATGCGAGCTCCTTCCGGCAGGCCTCAACGCTGCCGAAGCTCTCCTCGATCTTGTGCTTGAGCGCCGCCGGCGGCTCGCCGCCGCCCTTCGGCTTGAGGGACTGCCAATAGAAATTGTGATTCCATGCTTGTGCCGCGTTGTGGAAAATGTTGATCCGATCGCTCTTGCCCGCGGTCGCGGTCACGATCTCCTCGAGCGGCCGGTCGGCGAGCTCCGTGCCGACGATCAGCTTGTTGGCGGTCTCGACGTACGTCTTGTGATGCTTTTCATAATGAAAGCTCAAGGTCTTCGCGGAGATGACGGGTTCCAGCGCGTTCTCCGGATAAGGAAGCGGAGGAAGGCTCAAGGGTGTCGAGACGGTCGCTGCGGTGGCCATGGTTGCTCCTTCAAGGGTTGGTCCTGCGCCGGCGCTCACGCACGGGGGCGCGCCGCGAGGAAGATGGGGTTCGCGCGTGCGGGTTCGCGCCCCAGCAATCCTAGCGTGAGGCGGCGGGGGGCTGTGCCTCACGCCGCCGCTATGGCGTGTAGGCATCAGCCGACGATGCTCTCGACTCGCGCCGGCGATTACGCGATAGTATGAAGATGCTCTACAGAATTACCGGCATCGTATTGCTGGGTCTGCTTGCAGTCGGCGCATCCCAGGCCGCGCGGACTGCCGCGCGCGACATCTACCCCTCTCCGGAACAGGCGCCGGCCGATCTCGCCGCCGCACTCAAGGTGGCGGCCGGCCAGCATCGGCGCGTGATCTTGAACTTCGGCGGCAATTGGTGCACGGACTGCCACGTGCTCGATTCCTACATGCACGACGCGGCGAACCAGCCGATCCTCGACTCGAGCTCCGTCGTGGTACGCATCAACATCGGGGAGAGGGACCGCAACCTCGATCTCGCGCAGCGCTATGAGATACCCTTGAATAAGGGCGTTCCTGCGCTCGCCGTCCTCGACCAGCACGGCAAGTTGCTTTACAGGCAGAAGACCGGCGAGTTCGAGGCCATGCGCCGCATGCAATCGAGCTCCGTGACCGAGTTCCTGCTGCGCTGGAAGCCGCGCTAGCCGATCAGCGACCGCAGCCGCTGGGTGCGCGTTCCCGAGGTCGTTTCCGCCGCCCGGCGCAGCAAATTATGCGCATCCGCCGCCGGCAGCGGCCGGCTGAACAAGAACCCCTGCGCCTCCTGACAGGCATGTTCCTGCAGGAATAGCAGCTGCGGGAAATTTTCGACGCCCTCAGCCGTGACGCTGATCCGCAGCGAGCGCGACATCGCGATGATGGCGGCCGCGATGGCCCGATCGTCGCTGCATTCGACCAGGCTCGTCATGAACGACTGGTCGATCTTCAACCGGTCGACCGCGAAGTTGCGCAGCCGTCCGAAGCTCGAATAGCCCGTGCCGAAATCATCGATCGCGAGCAGGATTCCGAGCTCCTTGAGCTGCGCCAGCGCCTGCTCCGCCCACGCCTCGTCCTTCATGACCACCGACTCGGTGATCTCGAGCTCGAGCATGGAGGGCTCGATCCCGGTCTCCTTGATGATCTCGGCGACCATCGCCGGGAACTCGCGGAGAGCGAATTGCGGTCCTGAGACGTTCACCGCCATGCGCGTTAACGGCAGTCCCTCCTCGTGCCAGGCTTTGGCCTGACGGCACGCGGTCCGCAGCACCCATTCGCCGATCGGCAGGATCAAGCCGGTCTCCTCGGCGATCGGGATGAATTCCATCGGCGGTACCTGGCCGAGGTCATCGTTCTTCCAGCGCAGCAGCGCCTCCATCCCGGAGACGGTGCCGTTGCCGACGTCGAATTGCGGCTGATAATGCAGCGAAAATTCGTTGCGCTCCATGGCTCCGCGCAGCTTCGCCTCGAGCGTAAAGCGGTGCAGCGCCGCATCGTTCATCGAGGGATCGAAGAACGCGTGCATGCCTGGACCTTTGCGTTTCGCGAAATACATGGCGAGGTCCGCGTTGCGCAGCAACGTGTCGACGTCCGCGCCGCCGGAAGGGTAAAGCGCCACGCCGACGCTCGGCGTGATAACCAGGGTGTGCTTCGCGAGATGCATGGGCTGCTGCAGCTCGGCAATCAGCCGCCTCGCGACCGTCCCCGCATCCGATGGAGAGCGGATGCCCGGCAGTATGACGATGAACTCATCGCCGCCCAGCCGGGCGATGTGATTGTTGCGCGGGGCCGGATGATGATCCGCCGCCGCGCCCTCGTCGGCCCGCAGAGAGTGCCGCATGCGAGCGGCGACCAGGCACAACAGCTCGTCTCCGACCGCGTGCCCGAGGGTATCGTTGACCCGCTTGAAATTGTCGAGATCGAGATACAGCACCGCGAGCAGCCGCTCGTGCTGCTTCGCCGAGATGAGCGCGCTTGCCAGTCGGTTGCGGGCCTGCTCCCTGTTCGGCAGGCCCGTGAGGGCGTCGAAGTATGCGAGCTTGACGATGCGATGCTCCGCGCGCCATTTACTCGCGAGCGAGATGGTCATCTGCCGAATTTCGTGCGGATGGAACGGCTTCTGTAGATACGACAGCTTCTCCTCCGGCGGCACCATCGAGCCCATCTCGGCCGGATCGACGTCGGAGTAGGCGGTGCAGAGCACGATCTCGATCGCGGGGTCGAGCTCGCGGATGCGCGCGGCGGCCCATACGCCGTCGGGGCCCGGCGGCATGCGCATGTCGAGGAACGCGACCGCGAACGGCTCGTCGGCGGCAAGTGCGTCGCGGACCGCGGCCACGGCTGCCTCGGCGCCTTCGCAGAACACCGGGACGAAGATGGTGTTGCGCGACGAGAGCTTCTTTACGACCTGGTCGGCGATCGGCTTGGTAAAGAGCCGCTCGCGCAGGTTGCGGAACACGGCGGTCTCGCCGCTCATGTCGGCCTCGAGCAGTATCTGACGATACGAATCGCGCACCTCTTCCTCGTCGTCCGCGATCAGGACTCGAATCGCTAATCGTTTGGTGTCGGTCACGGATCCTTCCTCAAGTTTCTCTAATCGCCAATGGCAATATCAGATGCATCGAGGCTCCCAATCCCGGGCCCTCGCTGGCCGCCCAAATCCGCCCGCCCAGCGCGCCAATTGCGTTCGCGCACCAGTGCAAGCCGATCCCGTAGTTGGTCTCCCGAGACTTCGTCGAGAAACCCCTGTCGAAGACCCTCTGGAGGTCATCGCGCGCGATACCCACGCCGTTGTCGTGGCAATGCAGGTGCAGCTGCTCGCGATCGCGCTCGCGCACGATCTCCGCGCCGACGCGCAGCACGCCCTTCTCCCGGCCGGCGTCGCGCACGGCGTCGGCCGCATTGATGATGAGGTTCTGCAGCACCAGCCGCAGCACCGTGCGCGCGACGCGCACGGCTCCGATGTGACGCAGCGACTCGTCGGCATCGACCACGAGGCGCTGGCGGCAGGAATCCGGGACGATCTCGAGCGTCTGGTTCACCAGATCGGGGAGACGCACGGACTCGATCAAGTGATCGTTGCGCGTGGAGCGCATCAGCTCGCCCAATGCGGTCTGCACGAGCGTCGCCTGGCGCTGGATCACTTCGACGTCCGCGCGCGACTCGGCGATGCTCGCCGTCATCTCGCGGCAACCGAGGCGCATGAACTCGATGAGATCGTCGCGGCGGGCCGACGCCGCGGGTGCGTCCTTGATCTCGTCGAAGGCCAGCCTCAAGTCCTCGACGGGCGCATCCCGCAGCCGCTCGCTGAGCTTCGCAAGCCGCACGCCGAGGGGCGTCATGGCATTGCCCAGGTTGTGCAGCACGCCCTTGGAGAGCTCGGCAAAGCCGGCCTGAAACGACTGATCGACGAGCTCCCGGTGCGTCTGCTCGACGCGCTCGACCATCCGGTCGAACTCGCGCGCGAGCCGGCCTACTTCATCGCGGCTGTTCAAGTCGAGCCGCGCGGTGAGATCGTTGCCCTGGCCGATCGCCACGGCGTGGCGGGTCACCCGCGCGAGCGGCTCGAGCACCACCCGGTTGAGTACGATCAGCAGCAAGATGAGCACCGCGATCGCCGCGCCGATCAGATAGGCGGAGGCGTAGGTCACTGCGACGTGTCCGCGCGCCGTGATTCGGCGCGGGACCTCGACCCGCAGGGTCATCACCGGGCGCCCGTAGACGTCCTCGAAGGAACGGTCCACCTGGGTAGCCGTATCGCTCTCGCTCAAGCGCTCGCCCGTGCTTCCGTCCTGTAGGAGCGATAGGTCGGCCTGCGCTCGCGCACCGAGTCCGTGCGCCGCTGCGGGCGTCAACAGCTGGCCCATGAAGACGAGGCCGAGCGCTTTGCCGCCGCCGCTGCCGTCGAGCACCGGAGCGGCGGCGAGCATCATCACGCCGTGATCGGTCTGGATGAGTCCCTTTGCGGGCTTCCCGCCGGCCAGATTCTCGCGCCAAGGGAAATCCGCGGGCAGCGCTTTTTGCCGGGTGAAGTCGAGCTCCATGCTCGCGCCGGTGAGATCCTGTCCGCTCGCCAGCACCACATTGCCCTCGAGATCGACGATCAGCAGTGCGTTCACCTGCAGCTGCTTCATCGCGGTCGGCGTGATGTTGGCGCGAACGAACGCGGCATTCGGCGCCTGCACGTAGCGGTATACATCTTCCCAGTTTCCCCAATCCGCGGCGGTCAACTCGAGCCCGTCGAGCGCCATGTCGAGCGCATAGTCGATGCGCTTCATGGATACCTTGGCGTCGTCGCGCTCGAGCTCCCCAAAGCTCGGCATGAGCACTTCGCGCTGCACGGCGATCTCGATGGCGATCAAGATCACCAAGAGCAGCGCCAGGAGCGACACGACTTTCATGCGGATGTTCATGTGTACTAGGTATCAGAATCCGCGCCGCGGCGCTGCTGCGCAGTACAGCTAAAAAACGCGCACCGGCAGGCAAATTGCCGGGTATTGAAACGCATCACACAAGGCCGCGGACGACTGCGAAATCGCTCACGCTCGAGACGAAGGGCTCGAACGGAGGTTTAAATTATGTTGAATTCAGCTCGCAAGACCTTGACGAGTGCGGCTAGGCCGCGCGATTGCGGCCGGATTTCTTGGCCAGTTTGAGCTGCAGCTGGGATTTCTCCACGAGCGAGCTGGGATTCTCATCGCCACCGGGAACGGCGGCGCACACTCCGACGCTGATGCTGATGTAGCGCAAGACCGCGGAGCGCGGATGATGGATGCGCAGCTCCCGCACCCGCTCTGCCATGACGTGCCCAAGCGCGAGCGCTTGCTCGACCGACAATCCGGGCGCGAAAGCCATGAGGCTGCCGCCGTCGATGCGCGCGGTGACGTCGCTCGAGCGGCGCAGGCATCCCGACACGCAGTGCGCCACGCGGCGAATGGCCGAGTCGCCGGCCCCGCGCCCGAAGGTCGCGTTGTACAGATCGAGCGCATCGATGTCGATGGCGAATACCGCGATGCTGCGCTTCTCGCGCTGCGCGATCGCCCAATCGCGCTTCAACAGCTCTTGCAGGTAAGGCAGCGTGTACAGACCGGTCAACCGATCATCGCGCACCGCGACGCCGGTCGGTTGATGCGCGCCGCTCAACGAGTCGCGCGAGAGCTTCGGATCGATGCGCAGCCGATCGCCGGCGTCGCGATGATGACCCGCGAAGTGCGCGACCCGCCCCTCCGCATCCTTGAGCGGCTGGATGGTCATCTCGTTCCAGAACAAGCTCCCGTCCTTGCGATAATTGCGCAATAGCACGCGACAGGATTCGCCCGCCTTGAGCGCCTCGCGCAGCCGGTTGCGCGCGTCCTGATCCCGGTCGTCGCCTTGCAGCAGTCGCAGGTTCTTTCCCAGCAGATC
>JBEKVP010000129.1:0-6832 GCA_049513935.1 Steroidobacteraceae bacterium | reverse complement strand
ACATGAGCTCGCAGGTCAGAGACAACGTGTTCGGCATCAGAACTTGAGCACCGGCCGCCGCCGCCGCAAGTTGCTCCAAAGGCCCCACGCACCCAGCGCGGCGGCGGCGATGAGCACCCAGGCCGGCATCGCGAGCCCGAGGAAGCGCCAGGTGACCTTGGCACATTCGCCCGACCCGGTGAGCACCTTGACCAGCACATCGGTGAGTGGGAAGACCTTCAGCATGAAGTCGAGCGACGCGCCGCAGGAAGGAATACTGCCGGGCGGCGCGTTTTGAACGTACAGGTGCCGGGCCGCAACGCCGATGGTCGCGACCGCCGCGAGCGCGATGAGCGCCGCATAGACGCGCCGGCCCCAGACCCCGGGGTCGTGCGCCGCCGCCAACGCGAACGCGATGCCGATGGCGAACACGCCGACCCGCTGAAAGATGCACAAGGGGCACGGCTCCAGGTGCATGACGAACTGCGCGTAGTAGGCGTACGCCAGCAAGCCGGCGCAGGCCAGAAACCCCAAGGTGTTCGCCGCGCGCGCGCTCATCAGCGGCGGGCGACCGCCTGCGCAGCATCGATCTGCTTGGCTACGTCCTCGAGCGAGGTGTGGCGAATGTCCTTGCCGTGCACCATGTAGATCACGTACTCGCAGATGTTCTTCGCATGATCGCCGATGCGCTCGAGGGCGCGGACGATCCACATGATCTCGAGCGCCCGGCGTATGGTGCGCGGGTCTTCCATCATGAAGGTGATGCACTGGCGCTGGATGGACTCGTATTCCTCGTCGACCATCTTATCTTCCTGCGCGGTGCGCAGCGCCGCCACCGAGTCCATGCGCGCGAACGCATCGAGCGCGTCGTGCACCATTTGCGCGACCTGCCTTCCTAAGTGCTTGACCTCGCGGTACTTGTCCGCCGGCCGCTCCATGGTGGCGAGACGCGAGGCGATGTAGCCGATTTTCTCGCCCTCATCGCCGATGCGCTCGAGGTCGGTGATGGTCTTGATGATGGCGACGATGACGCGAAGATCCCCCGCCGCGGGCGCCCGGATCGCGAGGATGCGGCTGCACTCCTCGTCGATCGACACCTCCATGCCGTTGACCTTGTAGTCATCGGTCGCGACCGATTCGCCCAGGCGGCTATCGCCCTCGACCAGCGCGAGGATGGCCTTGTGCAGCTGCTGCTCCACGAACCCGCCCATCTGCAGCACTTGGTTGCGGACCTTCTCCAGGTCCTCGTTGAAGCGCCGCGAAATGTGGTGGGAGAGATCGGCCGTTTCCATGACATCTACCTTGAAGCCTACATTGAGGCGAAGCGCGCTAATCACAAGCGTTTACATCCGATTGCGCCCCGCGTCAATCGCTCAACCGGTAATTGTGACGCTCATGCACTCGCGGCGGTTCGCACCGCGAGCTCGCAGATCCGCTGTGCCGGGAAGTGGCAGGTGAAGGCGCTCCCTTTGCCTTCCGTACTCTCGACGTCGAGCCAGCCGCCGTGACGCTGCAAGGCGTGCTTCACGATGGCGAGTCCGAGACCCGAGCCGCCTTCGCCCCGGGAGCGCCCCGCATCGACCCGATAAAAGCGTTCGGTGAGCCGCGGGATGTGCTCCGCTTGGATGCCGATGCCCGTATCGACCACCGAGAAATAGGCGCCCTCATCGTCGGTCCACCAGCGCATGCGCACGGTGCCGTCCGCCAACGTGTACTTGAGCGCGTTCACCAGAATATTGGTGAACGCGGACTCGATCTCGTGAGCCGCGCCGTACAGCCCGTCGGCGGAATCGAGCTCCAAAAGCACGTGGCGCGGCCGATCGCTCTTGGCGAGCGCGTCGCGGTGCAGCCGCTCGAGCATGTGGGGCACATCGATCGGATCCCGCGGCGCTTCGCCGTCGGTGGACTCGAGCCGCGACAGCTCGAGCAGATCGGTGATGATGGCGTTCATGCGCCGGGCTTGCGCGCGCATGTCGCGGATGGGCCCCGCCCAGGCCGCGTCGATGCTCGCATCGTCGGCGAGCGTATCGAGGTAGCCCGAGATCACGGTGAGCGGCGTGCGCAGCTCGTGCGAGGCGTTCGCCACGAAATCCTTGCGCATCGCCTCGAGGCGCATCTGGCGGGTGACGTCGCGCGCGAGCAGCAACGACTGCCCGGCGCCGTAGGGAACGAGCTGCAGGGCGAGATAGAGCTCGAGCTGCACGGGAGGTCGGATGATCAACGGCAACGCGAAATCGTCGCCGTGCAGATAGTGGACGAATTCCGGCGAGCGGATCAGATTGTCGATACGCAGCCCGATGTCGACCGGCCGCCGCAACCCTAAGAGCCGCGCGGCCTGGCGGTTGAACCACACGATCTCATTCTGGCTCGAGAGGATGATGACCCCGTCCGGCAAGGCCGCGGTCGAGCGCCGCAGCTCGCGGAACAGCTGCACCAGACGCTGCTTGTGGAATTGCTTGCGGCGATGCAAGCGCACGACCTGGCCGATGATGTCGCCCCAGATGCCGCCTATGTTGGGGGGATCGAGCTGCGAGCGGAGCCTCAGCCAGCGGTCGAGCCGGTACAGATTGAGAAGCTGCCAGGCGAGATACAGGCACGCGGCGCCGAGCAGCCAGAGCCAGATCGGCGTGAACAGAAGGCCCAGGCACAAGCCCGCCAGCAGGATCCCCGCGAGCCGCACGAGCGCGAATGTCCACATCGCTGCCATGAAACGAGTCCGCCTCGTATCCTTAGGGTTTATGAGTCCCGGGTGGAGAACCGATAGCCGGCGCCGCGCACGGTCTGCACCAATCCCTCCAACGTGAAAGGCTCGAGCGCTTTGCGCAGGCGCCGGATGTGCACATCCACCGTGCGCTCTTCGACATAAGTATTGCCGCCCCAGACGCGGTCGAGCAACTGGCCGCGGGTGAACACCCGCTCCGGGTGGGTCATGAAAAAGTACAGCAGGCGATACTCGGTCGGCCCCAACGCGATTTCGCGGTCGCCGGCGCTCACCCGATGGCTGGAATCGTCGAGCTTCAGACCCTGCACTTCCATCACATCGGCGGCGCCCGCCGGCGCGGCGCGGCGTAACACCGCCTGGATGCGCGCCAGGAGCTCCCGCGGCGAGAAAGGTTTGGTGATGTAGTCGTCGGCTCCGCCCTCGAGGCCGCCGACCTTGTCTTGTTCCTCGGCCCGGGCCGTCAGCATGATCACCGGGATCTCCTCGGTATCCTTGGCGCGCTTCAGCGATCGGGTGAGCTCCAGGCCGCTCATGTCGGGGAGCATCCAGTCGACCAGCATGAGGTCGGGTCGGACGTCGACGATGCGAGCCCGCGCCTCACGGCAATCCTCCGCCTCGCAGACATCGTACCCCGCCCGTCGCAAACCGAATGCGATCAAGTCACGGATAGCCTTTTCGTCCTCGACGACGAGGATGCGCTTGGCGGTCATCTGGGTGTTAGTCCCTTGATTCTGTTGATTCTGTCAGCGCTTATTACAGCGTCAGTCTGTGACAGTTCCATGACTGGTGCTATTTGGACGCAAGCCGCTCGGCCTCGGTGAGCGCGACCTTGTCGCGCACGTACTGGGGCTTGAGCTCGGCGGGATCGACTCCTGCGCCGGCTGCAAGCCGCAATACGCCGAGGCGCGCCATGTCGCGCGCGTCAGGCAGCGCTTCGGCATCGCGCGGTGCGAGCTCGAGACCCGGCAACCGCCCGAGCTCAGGGTAGGCGGCGAATCCTCTACCGATACCCCGGTAGGGCACCGCTTCAGCCCAGCGCACGGTGGCCGCCGGCCCGACCTGAAGCGTCCCCAAGAGAGCGACCCCCCGTACGCGGTCCGCGGCGAAGCAGCCCCAGTACACCTCCCCCATCCGCGCGTCGAGGCACGCGAGCGCCTGCCCGGCGCCTGCGCCGACCCCGGGTCCTGCCCCCGTCGCCGGTTCATCTCCGATCGCCCGCCAGGCAAGGGTCTCCAGGCTGGTCAAGGGGATCACCGGCAGGACCGCGCCGAAGGCAAGCCCCTGGGCCACTGAGACGCTGATCCTCACCCCGGTGAACGAGCCTGGGCCGATGCCGGCTGCGATGCCGTCGAGCGCGCCGAGCGGTATGCCCGCCTCGCCGAGCACGGCTTTCACCATTCCGAGAATCTCCTCGGCGTGGCCGCGGCCCACCTCGGCATATCGACCGATGACCCCGGTGTCGGTGACGAGCGCCACCGAGCAGGCCTCGGTTGCCGTATCCAGCGCGAGCACGCGCATCAAGCCCCCGCCAGCGGCTCGACGACTGCGCCGCTCGCGCGGCGCAAGCGCGCCGCGAGAAATTCCGCGCCCTCGGCGCCCTCGGTGATTACCGGGCTCGGCGGTAGCGATTTGAGGAACACGCTTCCATACGCCTTGGTGACGAGCCGGGGATCGCCGAGGACGATAACACCGAAATCGTCGAAGTCGCGGATCAGACGGCCCACCCCTTGCTTCAGCGAGAGGACCGCCTGCGGCAATTGATACTCGAGGAACGGATTGCCGCCCCGGCGCCGGATGCCTTCGAGGCGCGCCTTGAGCAGCGGATCATCGGGCGAAGCGAAGGGGAGCTTGTCGATGGCCACGATCGACAGCGCCTCGCCCTTCACGTCCACGCCCTCCCAGAAGCTGCCGGTGGCGAGGAGAACTGCATTGCCGAGCTCGCGAAAGCGCGTGAGCAGCGCCTCGCGCGGCGCCTGCCCTTGTACCAGCACCGGAAACGGCGGTTGCGGGAAGCGCGCCTCGAGCGCCGTCACGCCCTCGGCGAGCGCGCGGTAGCTGGTGTAGAGCAAGAATGCACCCCCGCCGCTCGCCTCGATGAGCGGCGCGCAGGCATCGATGAACTTGCGCGCGTAGCTCGGATGCTGCGGATCGGGCATACCGCGAGGCAGATAGATGCGCGCCTGGGCGCGATAGTCGAAGGGACTGTCGATTTTAAGGGTGCGCGCCTGCGGCAGACCGATGCGCGCCGCGAAGTGTGCGAAGTCCTCGCCGATCGCAAGGGTCGCGGAGGTGAATATCCAGGACGCGGGCCGCGCGTCGATGTACTCGCGCAGGCGATCCGCGATTTCGAACGGCGTGAAGTGCAGCGTCAACCCGCCGGCGTTGGCCTCGACCCAACGGATCCCCGCTTCCTCCGGCGTCGCGCGGAGCGCATCGAGCCCCGCCGCCAGCGATTGTGCGCGCCGCCCGCAGTTGGCGGTCCCTGCGCCGGCGCCGAGCCCTTCGAGCTCGCCGGCCACCGCGATCAAGGCGGCTTCGAGCAAGGGCAACGCCTCCAGGAATGCGTCCGACAGACCGCCCCACTCGTAGCGTCCGGCCCCGCCGCCGAGCGCCGAGCGCAGCTCTTCGAGCTGCGTTTCGACCGTCGCAAGCGCTTCGGTGGCGGACGGCGCGCGCACGCCCGCGGCGGCGAGCTCCGCGGCCGCGTCGCGCAGCAAATGCTGCGCCTGCCGCACCGACCAGCTCTGCCCGAAGAACTGCGCCGCGATATCCGGCACCTGGTGCGCCTCGTCGAGAATCACCGCCTCGGCGCCGGGTAGAAGGTCGCCGAACCCCTCCTCCTTGAGCGCAAGATCGGCGAGCAACAAGTGATGGTTGACCACGACGATCTCGGCGGCTTGCGCGGCGCGGCGTGCCTCGAACACGTGGCAGCGCGCGAATTGCGGGCACTCCTGCCCGAGGCAGTTCTCGCGCGTCGAGGTGATCATCGGCCACGCCGCCGATTGTTCGGGCAAGTCGGTGAGCTCGGACAAGTCACCCGACTTGGTAATCGCCGCCCAGCGTGCGATCCGCGCGAGGAGCCGCGCCGAGCCGCGCTCGCCGCGGAACAGCGCACGCTGCTGTGTGGCGAGCTCCAAGCGGTGGCGGCACAGATAGTTCGTGCGCCCTTTGAGAAGCGCCATCTTGACCGGCAGCCCGAGCGCGCGCGCGAGCGCAGGCACGTCGCGCCGGAACAGCTGGTCCTGCAGCGTGCGCGTGCCGGTGGAAATGATGACGCTGCGTCCCGACAGAAGCGCCGGAACGAGGTACGCAAAGGTCTTACCGGTTCCCGTGCCGGCCTCGACGATCAAGGGTTCGCCGAGCGCGAGCGCGCGCCCTACCGCCGCCGCCATCTGCGACTGCTCGGCCCGGCAGGCATAGCCCGGCAATGCGCGCGCGAGCGCGCCGTCGGCGCCGAACACGTCGCTGTAATCCGTTGGGGAAGGAGGGCTCACGGGGCGCTAGCCTACGACGCGTCGTGGGCCGCGTCGCGCGAGATTTCTGCCCGAACTACTTGACTACGGCGCGGAAGCGCGCGAACGCGACCGAATTGCCTTTGAGAATGTGTTTCAGTTGCCACCGGATATGAGTGTAGTCATCGGCCGTCGCCGGCCGCCTCTCTGCGTCCGCACCCGTCACGAAAAGTTCCTCGGGCCGCGCGAAGCTGCGGCCGCCGTCGATCGAGTAGCTCACTTGCGCGCCCGCGCCCACCGCGGAATCGGCGACGTAGCGCATGTGCTCGGGGATCGGATAATCAACCGTGGGCGGCGGCCGGGCCATCGCCGTGGTGTTGCGGATCTCCAGGGTGTAGACCACTTCGTCGCCCGGCACGACCCGATCGGCCGGTTGCAGGCGCACGAGATCGCGACCGTTCTGCGACGCCTTCGCCACGACCTCGGCGATCGCTCTGACCGAGATTTTATCGTCGTGGGCAGCGTCGCCCGCGCCCTCGCCCGCGGCGGCCGCAGCGAGCGCGAACAAGCACAAAACCACGCTGCAGCGCTCGAGACTGGCCCGCAAGCACATCGATCCATTGTATCACGAGATAAGTTAATCAATGAGTTACCATTTGTTCGTGCGACTTTGACAGAA
>JBEKVP010000128.1:0-6864 GCA_049513935.1 Steroidobacteraceae bacterium | reverse complement strand
GATTGAGGTTACGGAGCCTGCGCCAGGCGCGCTCGGGGTCGGGCTCGTACAGCTCTGGATCCTCCAGCGCCGCGCAATCCTCGAGCACCCACCGTTCGCGGCCGAGCGCTTTCAGCCGTTCGGTGAGGCGTGATGCGATCTCGTTCAAGTACCGCACATCGTCGGCCGCGTATTGGAGCTGCTCCGCGCTGAGCGGGCGTTTCGACCAGTCGGTGCGGGTCTGTCCCTTGGCCAGGGTGACGCCCAAGAGCGTCTTGACCAGATCGGCGTAGCCTATCTGGGGCTTAAGGCCAATGCACCCCGCCGCGATCTGGGTGTCGAAGACCGGCGAGATCACACGCTTGACCGTGAGATAAAACGCCTCGAGATCCTGGCGCGCGGCGTGGATTACCTTGCGCGGCGCCCCTGCCGTGAGCGGCGGCACGAGCGTCTCGAGGCCGCCCGAGCGCAGCGCATCGACGCACCAGACGGCGTCGCCCGCTGCGAGCTGCAGGAGACACAGCTTCGGAAAGAAGGTCCGCTCGCGCAGGAACTCCGTGTCGAGTCCGATCGACGCGTGCGTCGCCAGGGTATGTGCCAAAGATGCCAAGGGCTCGCCTTGGTCGATCCAAATCGCATCGGGCATAAGAATGATCCGCGTGTACAATTTGCGAATCTACCATGGTCGATCCGGGCGATGCTGCGACTGGTAAAAGCATTCTGGAACATCGCATTCTGGCGCGAATCGCCGGCGCAATTGCCGGCGTCGGTGTTCTTACTGTGCCTGGTTGCCGGCGCCGCGGCGATCCTCGAGGTGATTGCGGCCTATCTGCCTGCGGCGCCGGGCGGTGCAATCGCCGTGCGCGTCGCGCTCAGCGTACTCCTGCCGCTGCTGTTCGCCTGGCTGGTGCTCGCGATCGCCCGCCAGCGCCAACGCTTCTTGCAGACCGGGACTGCCTTGCTCGGCGTGGCGGTGATCGCGGAAATCGTGCTGTATCCGCTCGGCTCGCTCTTGACGCTCATCGGCGTCGACCGGCCGGCCGCGTTGCCGGTCGGCGTTCTGCTGGTGGTAGGCCTCGTTTGGTACTTGCTCGCGTGCGCCAACATCTGGCGCGCCGCGCTCGATGCACGTCTCGGGCTCGGCGCGGCGATCAGTCTGGGATATCTGTTGCTGTCGATGGTGCTGGAGCAGCAGCTCCTGCCGCAATCTTGACGACGCACGTGCACATCCTGGGCATTGCGGGCACCTTCATGGGAGGGCTGGCGGCGATCGCCAAGGCCGCGGGGTTCCGCGTCACCGGCTCGGATCTCAACGTCTATCCGCCGATGAGCGACCAGCTCGCCGCGCTCGGCATCGATTTCGTTCAGGGCTACGGAGCCGAGCAGCTCGACCTCAAGCCCGACGTGGTGGTGGTCGGCAACGCATTGAGCCGCGGCAGCCCGGTCGTGGAAGCGATGCTCGATCGCGCTATGGCGTATACCTCCGGTCCGCAATGGCTGGCCGACCACGTGCTCAAGGACAAGCACGTGATCGCGGTGGCGGGCACCCACGGCAAGACCACGACTTCGAGCATGCTGGCTTTCATTCTGGAGCACGCGGGGCGCGGACCCGGTTTCCTGATCGGCGGCGTACCGAGCAATTTCGATTCGACCGCGCGGTTGGGATCGGGCGAGTACTTCGTCATCGAGGCGGACGAGTACGACACGGCGTTCTTCGACAAGAGGGCGAAGTTCGTTCACTACCGGCCGCGCACCGCGATCCTCAACAACCTGGAGTACGATCACGCCGACATCTATCCGGACGTCGCCTCGATTCGCCGGCAATTCAACCAATTGCTGCGCACCGTGCCCGCGGCGGGCCGCATCGTCCAGAACGGCGATGACGCCGAGCTCGAGGCGGTGATCGCGGCGGGCTGCTGGACTCCGCGCCAAGAGTTCAGCCTGAGGCGCGCGGACGCGGAGTGGAGCGCTTCACTCGCGCCGGGCTCCTCGTGCGGCGAGTTCACCGTGCTGCGTGCGGGGCGGCCCGTCGCCGAGGTGCGCTGGCCGCTTTTGGGCGAGCACAACGTCATGAACGCGCTCGCGGCGATCGCCGCCGCCGATCACGTCGGCGTGCCGCCCGAGCGGGCCGCGCTTGCGCTCGGCGGGTTCATGGGCGTCAAGCGACGCATGGAGCTGCGCGGGGTGGTCGCCGGTATCGCCGTTTACGACGACTTCGCGCACCACCCGACCGCGATCGAGACGACGCTCAAGGGGCTGCGCGCGCGGTTGCCGCACGCGCGCATCATCACCGTCCTCGAGCCGCGCTCGAATACGATGAAGCTCGGCGTGCATCGCGCAGAGCTCGCGCCCGCGCTCGCCGCGGCCGATACCACGTGGTTCTTCAACGCGCCCGGGCTCGGTTGGGATCTGCCGGCGGCCGTCGCGGCTCTCGGTGAGCACGCGCGTTTTCGCGACAGCGTGGACGCGTTGGTACAGGGCATCGCCGGCGAGGCGCGCCCCGGCGATCAGGTGCTGGTGATGAGCAACGGCGGCTTCGGCGGTTTGCACGAGAAGCTGCTCACCGAGCTGCGCGCACGGGAATCGCGCGCCGCGCAGGGCTCGCCGTGAGCGCGATCCCGCTGTTCCCGCTCGGCATCGTGCTGTTTCCCGGGGGGCCGCTGCCGCTTCGCATCTTCGAGACGCGCTACATCGACATGGTGAGGCGCTGCATGCGCGAAGGCCACGGCTTCGGCGTGGTGTTGATTCGCGAGGGACACGAGGTCGGGACGCAAGAGACCGATATCTACGACGTCGGCACCATGGCCGAGATCACCGATTTTCACCAATTGTCGGACGGCTTGCTCGGCCTCTCCTGCGTCGGCCGCGAGCGGTTCCGGATTCTCGAGCGCAGCCGCCAGGCCGACGGGCTCAATCTCGGCGTGGTGGAACGGATCGGCGCCGAGCCCAACCTCGAGGTGCCGCCGCGGCATGCACGGCTGTCGCAACTGCTGCGCACGGTATTGCCGCAGCTCGGCGAGGTCTACGTGGGCATCGAGATGCGGCTCCACGACGCCGCGTGGGTGGGTCATCGGCTGGCGGAGATTTTGCCGATCCCGCTCGCCGACAAGCAAGCCTACCTCGAGCTCGTCGATCCGCTCGAGCGGCTCGATCAGCTGGCCTCGCTCGCGCCGCTCGCCTCGCCCGCGCCGGAGGCGTAGGGCACCCACGCTGCGCGCGCGAGCCACAAGGCGAGCGCGATGCCCGCCGACCAAGGCAGGATCCAGTACCCGAGTAACCCGTCGAACGCCCCGACCCACCCCGAGAACGCTCCGCCCGGGCCCGGCGTAGTAGCGTCCATGAGCACGCGCAGCACCAGGACCCAGCCCGCGTGCAGCCCGATGCTCGCCGCGATGTTCCCGGTGAGCACGCGCGTGAGGCTGAGCAGAAGGCCCACGGCCAACCACGCCAGGAACGCATCGAGCACGAGCGCCGGAGATACGAGCGGTGCGAAGGAGCGCGCGAGGAGCTCGAAGCCGCTGCTCCAGTGGACTTGATCCGCGGCAATGTGCACCCGGGCGAAAAAATGCAGCACGGCAAACAGCGGCGCGGTGAGGAGCACCGCAGCGAGCTCGCCCGATTCGCGCGCGATCGCCGTGTGCATGGCGCCGCGCATCACGGTCTCTTCGATGAGCGCGACCGCTACGCCTGAGCTCAAGCCGACGAGCAGCAGGTGGAGCGTACCCGAGACGGAAACCGCCGCGTGTATCGGCATGCGCAAGTGCGCTGCGAGCAGGAAGCCGGCGCCCACGCCGGCCGTGACCACGCCGAGCGCGCCCCACAGGAGAGACACCCTCAAGAAGCGGCGCCATGGCAGCCCATAGCCCAGGTCGCGCTTGCTTGCCACGCCGAGACGCCGGCACAGCCAATAGAGGCCGGCGGCCGCGGCCAGCATGGCGAGGCGGGCCGCCACCCGATGAAACGGCCACGGAGCGACGCGCGAAGTGAGTTCGAATACCGGGCAGGCGAGCGCGGCTGCGGCGAGCGCCGCGGCGAGCAGCGTTCCAAAGAACCACGCGAACGCGCGCATCTGCAAGCTCCTTAAGACGGCGTCAAGCGGAGTGCAGGCTCGCGAAGGTTTTCATCGCCGCCGCGATCGTCGCGTCGATGTCGCCGGGCGAGTGCGCCGCCGACACGAACCCAGCCTCGAAAGCCGAGGGAGCGAAGTACACGCACTCCTCGAGCATGCGGTGAAAGAACCGCTTGAAGCGATCCACATCGCACGCCATGACTTTCGCGAAGCTGTCGACCCGGCGCTCGCCGGTGAAGAACAGACCGAACATGCCGCACACGTGATTGGTGGCGAGCTTGACGCCTGAGCTCGCCGCCGCGCCCGCCAGACGCTGCACCAACAGATCGGTGGTCTCGTTCAGATGCTTGTGAAAGCCGGGCGCCGCGACCAGCTCGAGAGTGGCAAGACCGGCTGCCATGGCGACGGGATTGCCGGACAAGGTGCCCGCCTGGTAGACCGGGCCGAGCGGCGCGAGCCGTTCCATGATGTCGCGCCGGCCGCCGAAAGCGCCGACCGGCATGCCGCCGCCGATGATTTTTCCGAGCGTGGTGAGATCGGGCCGCACGCCGTAGAGCTGCTGCGCGCCGCCGAGCGCCACGCGAAATCCGGTCATAACTTCGTCGAAGATCAACACCGCGCCCGCGCGGTCGCACTCCTCGCGCAGGGTTTGCAGGAACCCCGGAGCGGGCGGTACGCAGTTCATGTTGCCGGCGACCGGCTCGACGATCACGCAGGCGATCTCGGTGCCGATCTCGCGGAACGCCTCGCGCACTTGGTGCGAGTCGTTGTAGTCCAACGTAACGGTGTGCGCGGCGAGCGCGCGCGGCACGCCGGGCGAGGTCGGCACGCCGAGCGTCAACGCACCGGAGCCCGCCTTGATCAACAGCGAGTCGGAGTGCCCGTGATAGCAGCCCTCGAACTTCACGATCGTGTCGCGTCCGGTAAATCCGCGCGCGAGCCGGATGGCGCTCATCGTCGCTTCCGTGCCGGAGCTCACGAAGCGCACCAGCTCGATCGAGGGCATGAGCTCGGTGACGCGACGCGCAAGCTGCGTCTCGAGCTCGGTCGGGGCGCCGAAGCTCAAACCGTCGGCGGCCACGCGCCGCACCGCTGCGATGACGTGCGGATGCGCATGACCCAGGATCATCGGGCCCCACGAGCCCACGTAGTCGATGAACCGCCGGCCGTCGGCCGCCGTGGCATAGGCGCCCGCCGCTTGCTTGAAGAACACGGGCTCGCCGCCGACGCCGCGAAATGCGCGCACCGGCGAATTGACCCCTCCGGGAATGTACTTGCACGCCTCCTGATACAGGCTCACCGAACCCTCCTGCACCCCACCCGCTAAGCCGACAGCGCCGCAAGCGGCAGGCTGAGTCTCACCTCGAAGCCTCCGCCAGCGCGATTGTCGGCCTTGGCCGATCCGCCGTGCGCCTTCATGACGCGGGACGTGATGGCGAGGCCGATGCCCTCGCCGCCCGTGTCGCGGTCGCGCGATTCCGCCACGCGGTAGAACGGCTCGAAAATACGCTCGACGTCGCTCTCGGGAACGCCGGGCCCCTGATCCCGCACCGACACGGTGAGTCCCGCATCGCTGCGCTCCACGGCGACGTCCACCCGCGCGCCGTTCGGACTATAGCGCACTGCGTTGCGCAGCACGTTCTCGATCGCGCTTCGCAGGAGCTCGCGGTTGCCGTTTATCGAGATCTTTGCGCCGCCCACCGTCTGCACGGTGCAGTCCTTGGCGGCGCCCTCGAAGTTCGCGTCGCGCACGACTTCTTCGATCACTTCGTCGACGTCGAATCTCTCGCGCTCGAACGGCGCGTCCGTGCCGCTCAGCCGTGCGAGCTTGAGTACCTGGGTGATCAAGCTGTCGAGCCGTTCGATCTCGCGCTCCATGCGATCGAGCTGGCGGCTCGGGTCCGCCGTCGGCTGGCGCGCCAGGCCGACCGCGAGGCGCATTCTCGCGAGCGGCGAGCGCAGCTCGTGCGAGATGTCGCGCAGCAGCCGCGTGATGGCGCCGCGGTTGGCCCGGAGCTGATCCGCCATGGCATCGAAGTCGCGCGCGAGCACCGCGAGCTCGTCCTTGCGGCCCTCGAGACCCGCGCTCACGCGCACATCGAGATGCTCGCCGGCGAGCGCGCGCGCGCCCTCTTTGATGCGGCGGATGGGCGCGCTCAGATGCCGCGCCAGCCACCAGCTCGCGAAAGCGCTTACCACGAGCGCGATGCACAGGATCATGAACGAGATTCCCGGCAGGCTGAGCGCACCGAAAATGCTCGGGCGGCGCGGCACCAGCAAAACGGTGTACGTCGCGCCGTCCGGACCGACGATTTGCGGCAGTCCGCGTTGCGGCCGGAAGTTTCCGGGCGGCGCGCCGCCCGGCGGCGGCGGCGGCGGCCGCGGCTCGGCGCCCGGCAACGCCTCTCCGGGCGGAGCGGGGACATCCGGCGCCTGACCCGCTTCCGGCAGATCGGACTCCGGGGTCGATTCCCGGTTGAAGAACTCCAAGCGCCGGGCGGCGTTATCGGAGAGGCGGCGGCCGAGGATGTCCTGCCCGTCCGGACCGATGATGTAGAGGTTGCGGTCCGCAATCGAATGCGCGTTGTCCGCGAGCCACTTTTTCAGCGCCGCAAGTCCGCCCTTGGCGAGCACTTCCGAGGCCCGGATGGCGATCGCCGGCCGGCGCTGGAATTCGCGCGACTCGTATTCGCGCGCGGCGACAGTGAAGGTGACCGCGATGCTGCCGCCCACGATGATCGCCATGGCGATCCAGAACAGCACGAAAATCCGCAGGAACAGGCTGTGCATGCGCAGAGCTTACGGGGGAGCGCAGG
>JBEKVP010000127.1:0-6890 GCA_049513935.1 Steroidobacteraceae bacterium | reverse complement strand
CCCGACGCCGGATTGCACCTCGTCGAAGATGAGGAAGATGCCGTGCCGGTCGCAAAGCGCGCGCAGCCCCGCGAGGAAGCCGTCCGGCGGCACGAGGTAGCCGCCCTCGCCTTGAATCGGCTCGACGAGAACGGCCGCCACTTCGCCGGCCGGCACGCTATGCAAGAAGAGCTCATCCTCGATGTAGCGAAGCACCGCCTGCCCTTGATCGCCGCCCGCGAACAGCGGCCGGTAATTGTTCGGATACGGCACATGCGTCACGCCCGGCATCGTGGGGAAGAACCCCTTCTGCTGCGTGTATTTGCTCGAGGTGAATGCGAGCGCTCCCATGGTGCGGCCGTGAAAGCCGCCAATGAATCCCAAGAACCGGCCGCGCCCGGTCACATAGCGCGCGAGCTTGAGCGCCGCCTCGACGCTCTCGGTGCCGGATTGCGCGAAGAAACTCATGACCGGCCCCTTGATCGGCGAGAGCTGATTCATGCGCTCCGCGAGCCGTATCTGGCCTTCGTGCCAATAGTCGGAGGAGATGTGCAGAAATCGCTCCGCCGCATCCTTCACCGCCTGCACCACGGCCGGATGACTGTGTCCGGTGCTGCAGACGGCGATGCCGGCTGCGAAATCCAGGAACCGGTTGCCGTCCACGTCCCATACCTCTGCACCTTTGCCGTGCGACATGACGAACGGATAATCGCGCGGATAGGACGGCGAGACGACCAACGCGTCGCGCGCCAACAACTCGCGTGCTTTAGGTCCCGGCAAATCGGTCTTGATGTGCGGTTTTTTCATGGCTCGACTCCGTGCCTGCTGCGCTCGTTACCCGCCCGACGGAGGCATTATATCGCGCGGGCGCCGCTTGCAATTGAACAGTTGACACGGCACCCTTCCCCCCCGGGGTACTGTGGAGCGGGCGATTACGCGATAGGAGGGCGAGCATGTCGAGGACTCAGCACGCGGCTTGGACGGCCGGCATTTGCGCGTTGGCAGCGTTGTCGGGCTTGTCCGCCGGCGCGGCGCGCGCGGCCGAGGGGTACCAGATCGCCGTATCCAACGAGCGCTCGAACGACGTGACGATCATCAGCGGCACCGATTTCTCGACCGTCGCCACCATTGCGGTCGGCAAGCGGCCACGCGGCATCCATGCAAGCCCCGACGGCAAGCTGCTCTATGTCGCGACGAGCGGCACCCCGATCGCCGCCCCTCCGCAACTCGACGCCCACGGCAATCCCATTTTCAAGCGCGGCAACGACGAGGACGACGACAACGATGCCGACAAATCCGCGGACGGCATCGGGATCATCGATGTCGCGAGCCGCAAGCTCAAAGGCAAGATATTCGCGGGCTCCGATCCCGAGGAGTTCGCCTTGAGCAAGGACGGCAAGCAGATCTACGTGTCGAATGAAGACACCAAATCCGCGAGCGTCGTGAACATCGCCGCCTCGAAGGTCGAGCACATCATCCCCGTCGGGCAGGAGCCCGAGGGCGTTGCGGTCACGCCCGACGGCAAGCAGTTCTACATCACCTGCGAGAGCGGAGGCGACGTGTACGCGGTCGAGACTTCGGGCTACACCATCGTGGGACACTTCAAGGTCGAGCCGCGCCCGCGCACGGTCGCGTTCTTGCCGAGCGCCGGGGTCGCCTTCGTACCCTCCGAATCCGTGGGCCTCATCAACGTCGTCGATTCGAAGGATTTCAAGGTCCTCAAATCCATCACGCTGCCGACCGGTGCGCGGCCGATGAGCGTGCGGCTGTCGAGCGATGGCCGCACTTTGTACGCGAGCAACGGCCGCTTAGGCACGGTGTCGGTGATCGATGCTCATAGCTACGAGATCGTCGCGTCGATTCCGGTGGGCACCCGGCCCTGGGGCATCGCGATCTCGCCGGACGGCAAGTATCTGTTCACCGCCAATGGTCCGTCCGACGACGTCTCGGTCGTGGATCTCAAGACGAATACCGAAATCAAGAAGGTCAAGGCCGGAAAAAGCCCTTGGTCGATCGCCGTCATCCCGGCCAGCCCATAACGCCTGAGCTACTTGCCGACCACGAACACTTCCTGCGCCGTGATGCTCTTGGTGAAGCCTTCTTTGAACGCCCGGGTGCGCAAGACCGCCGGCCCGGAGAGCGTGAACGGCTGGTCGTAGCGCATGTCGGACGGGCCCGGCACGCTGCCGTCGAGCGTGTAGCGGATGTCGGCGCCCGGCTCGAGCTCGCTCAGGGTGATCTCGACCGGCGCACCGAACGTGCCCCCCGCCGGGCGGATCACCGGCGGATCGAGCACCGGCCGGCCGGGCAAGCTGTCGATCCACTGCCGCAGGAGCTCGACGCCGCTCCGATCGATGGTTTTGCGGTCGAGCGGCGGCATGTGAAAGTCGTCCACCGTGTTGACCCGCTTGAACGCGATCGAGCGCCACACGTCGTGCGGAGCGATGATCCGCGGCCGATCGATGCCCAGATCGAGCAGCACGGGCCCGTTGATCAATCCCTGCTTCTCGAGCGGCGTATCGTAGCGGGCATCGAAATTGGCCACGGTGCCGCCGGGACGGTGGCACTGCGAGCAGTTCGCGTCGAGGTAGGATCGCGCCCGATCTTCCAGGCTGCGCGAAGTATCGGCACGCGGCGCGAGACGCGGGAGGCCGGCGATGTCCTCCTCGCGCAACGGCGCATCGAGGAGCCCGAGGTGGCTCCAGGTTCGGAGCTCGTTGTCGACGACGCCCGTCGGATAAGCGAAGTCGTGGTTCAGCTGACGGGTCTTCACGCCGAGCACCCCACCGGCGCGCGCGTTGTGGCAGGTCAGACAGTCCTTGCGGCTCGGGTAATACCAGGTTTGCTCGCGCATGTCGCCGTCGGCGCCGCGGATGGGGACATGCTCGGTGAGATGGTCGGGCAGCAAATCGGCATCGCTATTGTCGGCTCGCCACTTGTAGACGACGCCGTACACGGAATTCGCCGGACCCACCATCAAGAGCCGCGTCTCGAGCCGGCGCATGGCCTGCGGATCCTTCGCATCGATCGGCAGCTCGAACGTCTTGATGAACACCGTGCCCGCGGGAAACGTCCATTCGCCCGTCGCCGAGAACGCGATCTTTCCATCCGGCACCGCGATCCAGCGCAGCTTGTCGGCGCCGTCCGACCAAAAAGGCACCACCAGATCGTAGGGAATCAATTCATCGTTCGGCACGAGGTTACGCGTGTCCTTGAAGACCCCGGTCTGCGACAGAAGCCGCGGGATGTTGCCGGCGGCGGTCGCGGGCATCCGCAGGTAGGGGTGCGCCGCAATCCGCGCATCGAGCCCGTAGCGAGAGAGAGAGCTCGGAGGAGTCGTGAGCGCCGCTCGCAGCGGCAAGATCGGCGCACCGAGAAGCGCCGACGCGACAACGAGCCGAAGCAGCCGGCGCAAGCGGGCATTGCCCGGCCCGAAATGCAGGGTTCGCGACTGCTTCATCATTACATGCTCATCCTCGCCTCAAGATACCGAATCGCGGTACGCGACGACATAGTGCCGGACGGCACTCGCGGTTGCCAAGAGCGCCGCTCCCCTCGCGGCCGCCACCCCTCGTGCTTTGATTCGACCGTGCAAACCGATTAGGATTCGCGGCGATGCGATCTTTCGCGATGAACCCGCCGCCGCGCCCGCAGCTTCTCGGTTTCTGGATGTGCACCGCTCTGGTGGTTGGCAACACCATCGGCTCGGGTGTCTTCTTGCTTCCGGTCGCCCTTGCCCCGCTCGGCCTGAACAGCGTGCTGGGGTGGGGTTTTACAACTTGCGGCGCGATCCTGCTCGCGTTTGTGTTTGCCCGTTTGAGCCGAGCCTTTCCGCAAGCGGGCGGCCCCTATGCTTACGTCAAGCTCGCGTTCGGTCCGTTCACCGCGTTCATCGTGGCGTGGGGATACTGGGTGTCCATCTGGGTCGGCAACGCCGCGATCGTGACGGGTGCAGTCAGCTACTTGAGTCCGCTGATGCCGTGGGTCGCGAAGGCTGCCGGAGCATCGGCGGCGCTCTCACTCGTCATGCTGTGGGTGCTGACATTCGTCAACTGCTACGGCATCAAAGCCTCGGGCTGGGTACAAAGCGTAACGACTGTCCTCAAGCTCATACCTCTTTTGGCGATCGCGGCGCTCGGCGTCATCGCCGTGCGCCCCGCCACGGTGACCGCGACAGCAGCAATTCCGATATCGCTCGGCGGCACGACCGCGAGCGTGACGCTCGCCCTGTGGGCGCTCCTCGGTCTCGAGTCGGCGACGATTCCGGCAAGCAAGGTGCGCGATCCGAGTCGCACCATCCCTCGCGCGACCGTGTTCGGCACGGTGCTTACCGCGCTGATCTGCATGGTGGCGTGCACGGCCGTGCTCTTGCTGGTTCCGCCGCAAACGCTCGCCGTCTCCAATGCTCCGTTTGTCGACCTGGCGACGCAGTATTGGGGAGACACGGCCGGCAAGGTGTTGGCGGTATTCGCCGCAGTAAGCGGGTTTGGAGCCTTGAACGGATGGATCTTGCTGCAGGGTGAACTCCCCAATGTGATGGCGAAGAACGGCGAATTCCCGCGCATCTTCGCCAAGGATTCCCCGCGCTTGACGCCGACCTTCGCGCTGATATTCTCGAGCGGCCTCGTCAGCATCCTGATCTTGTTGAATTATCAGCAGTCCATGGCGAAGGTTTTCAACTTTATGATTCTGCTCTCTACGGCGGCCTGCCTCGTGCTCTATCTGATGTGCGCCCTCGCCCTGTTGCGCCTGGTATCGATCGGAAGAATGCCGGCGCCGCGCGGGAGGGTCGCCTCCCTTGCGGTGTTGGGAGTCATCGCGACCCTCTACTCTCTGTGGGCCATCGTGGGTGCGGGAGCGGAGATCGTGGCGTGGGGCGCCGGGCTCTTGTTGTTGGGCGCGCCTGCCTACTTCATGGTGCGCAGCAAAGCGGTGCAGCCCGCATGATGTGGTGGCGCTCGCTCGTGGCGGTCGCGGTGGGCGGGATGCTCGGCTGCTTGCTGCGTTGGGTGTTGGCGATGTTCTTGAACCGCTATTTCCCTTCCATTCCTCCGGGGACGCTCGCAGCCAATCTCATCGGCTGCTACATCATCGGCATGGCGTTCGCGTTCTTCGCCCAGTATCCGGCCCTCGCGCCGGAATGGCGCTTGTTCGTCACCACGGGATTTTGCGGAGGGCTCACCACATTCTCGACGTTCTCGGCCGAGGTCGTCGTCTTGATGCAGTCGGGACGAAACGGCACCGCGTTAGTGGCGATTGGGACGCACTTGCTCGGTTCGTTGCTGCTGACGTTCGCCGGCATCGCCACGGTGACTTGGATCAACAAGGCCTGAGGCCCGGCCCAGCTGGCGCAGCAGCCGCGCCCGCGACGCCAAGGCGCGCACGGTGGACTTGGAGGTCTTCTTGTCGACCTCGATCACCAACATATGCGTCAGATGGGTCCGCTCGAACGCCGCCAAGAGATCGGACGCTCGCGCCGATTCCACGCTATCCCAGTCGAGCGCTAACAGCTCATCCCACGGCGTCATCACGTGGACCACGCGGATGTCTTGGTGCCGGCTGTAGTTCGACGACTGCAAGAACTGAATCGGGCGCTCGCCCTGGATGTCGTACGAGGTGACGAGTCCCACCAGCCGCTGCTCGTTCGAGACGAGCAGCGCGCGCACGCTCAGGCGAATCATATCGCTCAACGCGTCGTCGATCTGCCGTTCGGAGTCGACAGTCATCGGGTAGTCGCGTTTGAAATCGCTGATCGCGTATATCGCCGGGTCGCTGAGTACGATCGGCTGCCCGTCGAGAATCGACCGCCGCGGCAGCGCGGGGTCGCCGAATCTTCGCATCGGGATCAACGCCATCGGGTCCAGCGTTGTGGCTTTCATTAATCGTCAGAGGACGCCGTGCACATTAGGTTCCCTTCCAAGCGTCGTCCGTGGTAAATTATTCCTTAGATAGCTAACTATTAGTGGCCATCCAAAATGCACGAGATCGAGGAGCGCTTTGCGGAGGCGTTGCACGGTGCGGCCCGCGCCTGGCGCCAGGCGGTCGATCGACGTCTCCAACCCTTTGGAGTCAGCCAGGCAAGCTGGGCGGCCCTCGCCGTCGCCTCGGGTGCCGCGGCGCCGCTCTCCCAATCGGAGCTCGCGGAGCGGCTGGGCGTCGAGGGGGCCACCACGGTCGCCATGGTGGATCGCCTGGTGAGAGCCGGATTCGTCGAGCGGCAGCCCTCGAAGACCGACCGGCGAGTCAACCGTGTGCTCGTTACGGATACCGGGGCGAGGCTGGTCGAATTAGTGAGAGCCGAGGCGGCGGCCGCGCGGCGCAAATTGCTCGCGGATGTCGACCCGAAGAAACTCGCGGCGGCGACCGAGCTGCTCGAGGCGGTCCAGAAGCTCATCGGCAGCGCGGCCTAGGAGCACTCAAATGCCCAGATCTGAGCTCAACTGGCCGCTTTCGATGCCGGAGCGCCGGCCGCCGGTTCGCCCGCCGGTACGGCGGGCACGTGCTCGGCCAACAGCTTGCCGGCCCGGGGCGCGAGCCACCGCTCGATGTCGTCGAACAGCGTGAACACCGCGGGAACCACGACCAACGTGAGCAGAGTCGAGGTGGCGAGCCCGCCGATGACCGCGGTCGCCATCGGCGCGCGAAAATCGCTGTCGCCGCCCCATCCCAGGGCCACCGGGAGCATGCCCGCCACCATGGCGACCGATGTCATGACGATGGGCCGCGCACGTTTGTGTCCCGCCTCGAGGAGCGATTCGAGCCGCGGCTTCCCTGCCCGCATCTCTTCGATGGCGAAATCGACCAAGAGGATGGAATTCTTCGCCACGATGCCCATCAGCATGAGAAGGCCGATGACCACCGAAATGGAGAACGGCCGGTTCGTGAGGAGCAGTGCCATTACCGCCCCGCCT
>JBEKVP010000126.1:0-6929 GCA_049513935.1 Steroidobacteraceae bacterium | reverse complement strand
AGGGCAAGAGCCCTAAGAGCACGCGGCCGCCGTCGAGCGGCGGAACCGGCAGCATGTTGAACAGCCCCAAGATCACATTGACCACGATCCCTGCGTCCGCCATGCGCACGATCCAACCTACCACGGTCTCGTTGCCGCGCACGTGCACGATCGCGGCGAACACCAGGCACCAGAAGATCGCCATGCCGAAATTGGCGAGCGGGCCCGCGAGCGCCACCAGCGTCACCGACAGGCGCGGATTGCGCAATACCTTGGTTGCGACCGGCACCGGCTTGGCCCACCCGATGAGCGGGCCGCCGAACGCCAATAAAATCCCCGGGACGAGCACCGTGCCGATCGGGTCGATATGCCGCAGCGGATTGAGACTTAAGCGCCCGAGCATCTCTGCGGTGCGATCCCCGAAGTATCTCGCCACCCAGCCATGCGCGACCTCATGCAGGGTGATCGCAAAAAGAACCGGGATTGTCCAAATCGAGATCTTGTATAAAAATGCAGATAAATCCAATGCTTGCACTCGTTATTTATAAAAAACACGAGCTTTCCCGCCCGCATTGCGCGGCTATTATACGGATGCGGCATCCGCAAAGGGGGCGACGTCGCCGCGCCCCACCCGCACCACCTCCGCGTGATCGCCGGACAGATCGATCACCGAAGTGGGCACGAGGCCGCAGTTGCCGCCGTCGAGCACGAGGTCGACGCTGTGCTCGAGCCGCTCGTAGATGTCGCGGGCGTCGGTGCGCGGCAGATCCTCGCCGGGCAGCAGCAGGGTGGAGCTCATGACGGGCTCGTTGAGCTCGGCGAGCAGCAGTTGTGTGACCGGATGGTCGGGCACGCGCAAGCCGATCGTGCCGCGCCGCTCGTGCTTCAATCGGCGCGGCGTCTCCTTCGAGGCTTTCAGCAAGAAGGTGTAGGCGCCCGGCGTATGCGCCCGCAGCAGGCGATACTGCCAGTTCTCGACCAGCGCGTATTTGCCGACATCGGCCAGGTCCCGGCACACGAGGGTGAAGTGATGATTGCGGTCGGTCTCGCGGATGACGCGGATGCGCTCGAGGGCGGCCTTGTCCCCGATGTGGCAGCCGAGCGCGTAGCACGAATCGGTCGGATAGACGATCACACCGCCGCTGCGCAAGGACTCGACCGCTTGACGAAGGAATCGCCGCTGCGGCGATACGGGGTGAAGTTGCAGGTAGATACTCATGATTCAAAGGCTATGATACCCGCATGATGCAGCTCCTCGAATGGTTGCCCCTCATCGTTTTCTTCGCGGCGTTCAAGCTGCTCGACATCTACTGGGCCACGGCCGCGCTGATGCTGGTCTGCTTCCTGGTGATGATCGTGCATCGCTTGAGCACGGGCCGCTTCAAGCCGATGCACGTGATCACGGTCGCCGTGCTCTCGGTCCTGGGCACGGCCACGCTCTTGCTGCACGACAAGCGCTTCATTCAGTGGAAGCCCACGGTGCTGCTTGCGCTCACCGCCGCGGCTTTTCTCGGCTCAAGCGTTATCGGCAAGCAGCCGCTCGCGCGCCGCATGCTCGAGAGCATTTTCGCGGAGCCCTTGGAGATCTCGCATCGTGCCTGGACGCTGATCAACCTCCTGTGGGTCGGCTGGTTTGCGCTCCTCGCGGTCGCGAACATCTACGTCGCGCGCAACTTTCCCGACAGCGTGTGGGTGAACTTCAAGGTGTTCGGCATCAGCGCCGCGATGCTCGTGTTCATGATTCCCCAAGTCTTCTGGCTGCACGGGAAGACCAAGCCCGTGCCGTCGGGCGCGGCGCCGCCGTGAGCCGTCCGTCGCGCGAAGCGCGGCTGCGCGAACGGCTCGTCGCCGCCTTCGCACCGCTCGAGCTCGCCGTCACGGACGAGAGTCATCTGCACGAGGGGCACGCGGGCGCGCGCGGCGGAGCGAGCCATTTTCGCGTGCGCATCGTCGCCGCGGCGTTCCGGGGCCTCGCGCCGGTGTCGCGGCATCGGCTGGTCTACGAGGCGCTTGCGGACCTCATGAAAAGCGAGATTCACGCCCTGGCGATCGAGGCCCTGGCGCCTCCCGGCGGCTGAGCAGGTGCTCGGCTTTTCGCCAATTTCCACGACAATTTCGGCGGAATTATCTTAAACTGCCGCCCCCGGGTGCACCGGCCAGGTCGGCCAAAGGCGCCCTTTCGCGTAAAAGGAATCCAATGAGAGCATTTTTCAAAGCGCCGCTGTGCGCGGCCTCCCTGGCGGCCGTCGCCCTGCTGGCGGCCTGCAACAAGCAGCAAGCGGAGGCACCCACGCCCGCGGCGCCGGCGTCCCCGCCCGTGGCGGTCGTCAACGGCACCCCCATCAGTCGCGCCGAATATGACGTCTATTTGAAAAACCTGCTTCAGGGCAAGCAGCAAGAGCTGACCGCGGACCAGAAGGGCCAAGTGCTCGACGAATTGATCAGCCTGCAGCTCCTGGCTGCACAAGGGGAGAAGGACGGTCTGCAGAACGATCCCGATACCCAGGCTCAATTGCAGCTGCTGCGCACCCGGGTGCTCGCAGACGCAGAGTCGCAGAAATACATCAAAACGCAGCAGCCGAGCGATGCGGACCTGCATGCCGAATACGACACTGCGGTCGGCGCGATGGAGAAGACCGAGTACAAGGCCCGGCACATCCTGGTCGCGACCAAGGAACAAGCCGAACAGGTGATCAAGAAGCTCAAGGGCGGCGCCAAGTTCGAGGACCTCGCCAAGACCCTGTCGACCGACAACGGCTCGAAGAACAACGGCGGCGACTTGGGCTGGTTCAACAGCGCCCGGATGGTCAAACCGGTCGGCGATGCGGTGAAAAATCTCAAGAAGGGCGAGGTGACCCCGGAGCCGGTCCAGACGCAGTACGGCTGGCACGTCATTCAGCTCGAGGACACGCGCGACGCGACGCCGCCGCCGTTCGAGCAGGTCAAGCCGCAGATCACGAATAACCTGATCCGCAAGAAGCTTCAGGCCTATGTGGCGGACCTGAAGAAGGAAGCGAAGATCGACAAGAAGCTCGACACGAGCACCACGGGATCTGCACCCGTCGCCCCTGCGACGCCCGCAGCTCCACCCGCTCCGGCGGGCTCCACGGGCGAAAGCAAGCCCTGATACCGTCGTCCGTCCGGCGGGCCCGCGAGGGCCCGCCGCGATGGCCGCCGCGGCGCGGCGCAGCCTTCGCGCGGGGCCTCAGCCCCTCTTCAGGAGCCGCGTGAACCCGGCCTCGTCCAGCACCTCGATGCCGAGGTCCTGAGCTTTCACGAGCTTCGACCCCGGATCGGCACCGGCGATGACGTAGTCGGTCTTCTTGGAAACGCTTCCGCTCACCTTGCCTCCGCGCTCGAGGATCGCGTCGCGCGCCGCCTCTCGCGTCATGTCTGCGAGCGTTCCCGTGAGCACGAACGTCTTGCCGGCGAAGCCGCCGGTCGCAGGCGCGCGCTCGAGCTTCGGCCAGCGGATGCCGCTCGCGAGCAGGCGCTTCAGCAACGTCCGGTTCTCGGCGCTCTCGAAGTAGGCGCGGATGTTCTTCGCGACCACGGGCCCCACGTCCGGCACCCGTTGGATCTCCTCCTCGTCCGCATCGCGCAGCGTCTCCGCATCGCCGAAATGCTGCGCGAGCGCGAGCGCCGTCGCTTCGCCCACGTCGCGTATTCCGAGGGCATAGAGAAAGCGCGGCAGCGTCGTGTGCTTCGCGGCGGCGATGGCGGCGATGAGTTTCTGCGCGGACTTCTCGGCCATACGCTCGAGGGTCTCGAGCTGACCCGGCTCGAGATCGAACAAGTCCGCCGGCGTGCGTACCCAGTCGCGGTCGACGAGCTGCTCGACCAGCTTGTCGCCGAGCCCTTGAATATCGAGCGCGCGGCGCGAGGCGAAATGCTTGATCTCCTCCTTGCGCTGCGCCGGGCACGTGCGTCCGCCGCTGCAGCGCGCGACCGACTGGTCGGATTCGCGTATCACGGGCGAGCCGCACACCGGACAGCGCTCCGGCAACGGCACGAGCTTCGCGCCTTTCGGACGCCGCTCGGGCAGCACGCGCACCACCTCCGGAATGACGTCGCCGGCGCGGCGGATCACCACGGTGTCGCCCGGCCTCACGTCCTTGCGCGTCATCTCGTCCATGTTGTGAAGCGTCGCGTTCGAGACGGTGACGCCCCCCACGAAGACCGGCTCCAACCGGGCGACCGGGGTCAGCGCGCCCGTCCGGCCGACTTGAAATTCGATACCGCGCACGGTGGTGAGCGCCTCCTCCGCCGGAAACTTGTGCGCGATGGCCCAGCGCGGCGCCCGCGACACGAAGCCCAGCTGGCGCTGCAACTCGATGTCGTCGACTTTGTAGACCACGCCGTCGATCTGGTACGGCAGCGTCGAGCGCGCCGCACCGATCTCGCGGTAGTACTCGAGGCACCCGTCGATCGAGTCGACCACACGCGATTGCGGGCAGATCTTGAAACCCCAGCCGCGCAGCGCCTTGAGTACGGCACCGTGATGCGCGGGCAGCTCCCCGCCCTCCACGAAACCGACGCCGTAGACGAAGATGTCGAGGGGCCGCGCCGCCGTCATGCGCGGATCGAGCTGTCGCAAGCTTCCGGCGGCCGCGTTGCGCGGATTGACCAAGGTCTTCTCGCCGCGCGCGAGCGCCTCCTGATTGAAGCGTTCGAAGCCCTTGAGCGGCATGAAAACCTCGCCGCGCACCTCGAGCTCGTGCGGCACACCCTCGCCCCGCAGCCGCAGCGGCAGGGCCGCGATGGTGCGGAGGTTCTGCGTGACATCCTCGCCCGTCTCCCCGTCGCCGCGCGTGGCGCCTTGCACGAAAGAGCCGCGCTCGTAGCGCGCGCTGATCGCCAGGCCGTCGAGCTTGGGCTCGGCGGAATAGCGGATCGACTCGAGCTTGGGCAGCCGCTCGCGAATGCGCCGGTCAAAATCCCGGACTTCCTCGTCACTGAAGGCGTTGTCCAAAGAGAGCATGGGGATGCGGTGGCGCACGGTCCCGAATGCCGCGACCGGCGCGGCCCCCACGCGCTGCGTCGGCGAGTCCGGCGTGGCGAGATCCGGATGCTCGGCCTCGATGCCGCGCAGCTCCACCATGAGCCGATCATATTCGGCATCGGGTACCTCGGGATCGTCGAGCGCGTGATAGCGATAGTTGTACCGGTCGAGCAGCTCGCGCAAGTGCGCAGCGCGGCGCGCGGCGCCGCGCTTCGTCTCATCCATCGTGCCTCGCGCGACCATGCCGCCGGTCAGCCGAGCTCCGCTTGGAACCGCGCCACATCCTCGCGCAGCGCCGCCACGCGCTGCGGAGAGAACGGAATGCCCTTCGCGTCCTGCACCGTCCCGCTGAGATCTCTTGCCAGATCGCGTGCGGTCGCGAACAGCGCATCCACGGTCTGCAGCGGGTCGAGCGGCCCCGGCAGCACCGCGAACATGCTCACGCCGCGAAACTGATCGTTCGGCATGCGCGCCACATCGAAGGTGCCGGGCTCGATCAAGCTCGCGACGCAGAACACGCTGCGGCCATCGGCGTGCTTGCGGTGGTACACCTGGTAGCGCCCGTACGCCAAGCCGTGCTCCTCGAGCGTCGACATGAGCGCCGCACCCGACCAGCGCGTCTCGCCGACCGCGCACACCCGCAACGTGACGATCTTTTGTTTCTCGCTCGAGTTGGCGGGCGCCACGGCGTCGAGCCGATCGCTGTTCTCCGGGACGGGCCTGGGTGGCGGGGTACCCGGCGGCGAAGCGAGCGTCGGAATATGCGCCGCGCCCCCGGGCTGCATCGCTGGGGCCTCGCGCGCGGCGCTTCTCGGTCCCGGGGCTGCCCGCGTGGCGTGCACGGTGCCGAGATCCTGGGTTATATCGAGCGGATCCGGATGCGTCATCATGGGCTGGTCCATCTCCGGCACGTCCTCGAAATCGGCCGTGCGGATGGTGAGCGGCTCCAGGGGTGAGACGCTCCATTCGGCTCTATCGGTCGGCGGTACGCGGCCCTCACCCGGCGCGGCCCGTCCCTCACCGGACGACCGCCCCTCGCCCGCCGAAGCGCGCCCTTCACCGCTCGCCATCGAGCGCTTCTCGGCGTGCGGCGTCTCGGCGGACGCGGGTAGCGGCGCCTGCAAGGGCGCCTGAGTCGCTACCGGCCCCAGGGTCGACTCGCGCAGCTGCGCATTGCCGGGCGCCTGGGCCGAGCGGCGCACGGACCACCACCAGATCGCGCCGATCGCAAGCGTTCCCAGTCCCAGCAATATCCAACGCAACTCGGCCAACTTCGAAACCTTCGGCGAGACCTTACATCGCCGCCATGCGCACTGCCTCGTCCACGTCCACCGCGACCAGGCGCGAGACGCCCGGCTCGTTCATGGTCACGCCCACCAACTGCGAAGCCATCTCCATGGTGGCCTTGTTATGCGTGATGAAGACGAATTGCACGCTGCGCGACATCTCGCGCACGATGTCGCAGAAGCGCCCGATGTTGTTGTCGTCGAGCGGCGCGTCCACCTCGTCGAGCAGGCAGAACGGCGCCGGATTCAGATCGAAGATCGCGAACACGAGCGCCACCGCCGTCAAGGCCTTCTCGCCGCCCGAGAGCTGACTGATCGTGCTGTTGCGCTTGCCCGGGGGGCGCGCCATCACCGAGACGCCCGCCGAATCGGATTCCTCCTCCGCAAGCTCGAGGTAGGCATGGCCTCCGCCGAACAGCCGCGGAAACTTCTCCTTGAGGCCCGCGTTGACGCGATCGAAAGTGTCCTGAAAGCGGGTGCGCGTCTCGCGGTCGATTTTGCGCATGGCGGTTTCCAGAGTCTCCAGCGCATCGGTGAGGTCCTTGCACTGACGGTCCAGATATTCCTTGCGCTCCGACTGCTCCTTGAATTCGCCGATCGCCGCGAGATTCACCTGGCCCAGCCGCTCGATCTTGCCCTTGGTCTCCTCCAAGCGTGCTTCC
>JBEKVP010000125.1:0-6969 GCA_049513935.1 Steroidobacteraceae bacterium | reverse complement strand
ATCGGTCTCGGCGCCGAGGAGATGCTGCAGGGATTCGCGGTGGCCATCCGCATGGGCGCGCGCAAGTGCGACTTCGACGACACCGTGGCCATTCACCCGACCAGCTCGGAAGAGCTCGTCACGATGCGCTGAGCGCGCGGGGCAGACCCCTCGCGGATTCGCTAATCGTTTCGCGCCAGCGCCTCGAGCACCGCCTGCGTGCTCGGCCGGATGCCGCGCCAGAGCTGGAACGACTCGGCCGCCTGCTCCACCAGCATGCCCCAGCCCTTGCTCACGGTGCGGGCGTTCCGCGCGCGCGCCCAGAGGGTGAAGGGCGTGTCGCCCCGGCCGTAGGCCATGTCGTAGCAAACGGTCTCCTCGTTGCAGAGGCCGCCCGGCAGCTCGGGCATCACCCCCTGCAGGCTCGCGGAGGTGGCGTTGATGATGAGATCGTAGGGCGGGCCTTCGAGCTCGGCGAAGGTGCAGCCGACGACTTCCCCGAGATCCGCGAATTCCTCGGCGATCTTGCGCGCCTTGTAAGGGGTGCGGTTGGCGACCGTGAGGGAGCGAAGCTCGCGCTCCAGTAGCGGGCCGGCGACGCCGCGGGCCGCGCCGCCCGCGCCCAAGATCAGGATGCGCTTGTTGCCGAGCTCCAGCTTAAGGTTGCGCTCGAGATCCGCGGTCAGGCCGACGCCGTCGGTGTTGTCGCCGAGCAGCGTCGAATCCTCGAAAAAGGCGATGGTGTTGACGGCCTGGGCCCGCGCTGCGCGCGGCGTCAGCTCGTTCACCAGCTCGGCAGCGGCCTGCTTGTGAGGGAGCGTCACGTTGAGGCCCCGTATCCCGCCCGTCAGGAGACGCAAGGTCTCGCGCCGGAAATCGTCCGGCAGGATGTCGAACATCCGGTAGACGAGGTTTTGCGCGGTCGCTTTGGCGAACAGGCCGTGAATGAAAGGCGACCAGCTGTGTTTGACCGGATGCCCGATCACGCCGTACTGATCCGGCGCGCCGGCCTCATGCGGGAGATTCACTGCCTGAGCCACTCCGCCGCGCGCTTTGCGAAATAGGTCAGCACCGCGTCCGCTCCGGCGCGCTTGATGGACACGAGGGTCTCGAGCGCGACCGCGCGCTCATCGATCCAGCCGTTCGCGGCCGCCGCCATGATCATCGCGTACTCCCCGCTCACCTGGTAGACGAACGTGGGCACGCCGAAGCGATCCTTGACCCGATGGACGATGTCCAGATACGGCAGTCCCGGCTTGATCATGACCATATCCGCGCCCTCGGCGATGTCCAGGGCCACCTCGCGCAGCGCTTCGTCCGAATTGCCGGGGTCCATCTGGTAGGTGTGCTTGCTGCCCACGCCGAGCTGCTTGGCCGAGCCCACGGCCTCGCGAAACGGACCATAGAAGCTCGAGGCGTATTTCGCGGCGTAGGCCAAGATTCGCGTGTGGGTCAATCCGGCGGTCTCGAAGGCGCCGCGGATGGCGCCCACCCGTCCGTCCATCATGTCCGAGGGCGCCACCACGTCGGCGCCGGCATCCGCGTGCGAACGGGCCTGACGCACCAGGGTCTCCACCGTGAGATCGTTCTGAACGTAACCCGTCTCATCGAGCAGGCCGTCCTGGCCGTGCGTGGTGAACGGATCGAGCGCCACGTCGGTGATCACGCCCAGGGTTGGAAATTCCTTCTTGACCGCCCGCACCGCCTCCTGCGCGATGCCGCCGGGGTTCCAGGATTCGCGCGCATCCAGGCTCTTCCTCTCCGGCGCGACGACCGGAAAGAGCGCGATCGCCGGGATGCGCAGCTCGAGGAGCGACTCGCACTCACGCAGCAGCTCATCGACCGATAGCCGTTCGATCCCCGGCATCGATGCGACCGGCTGGCGCTGCTTCTTTCCCTCGACGACGAATATCGGATAGATGAGCGCGTCGACCGTGAGGCGCGTCTCGCGCATCAGCCGGCGCGAGAATTCGTCGCGCCGCATGCGCCGCAGGCGCGTGTTCGGAAATGAATCGGCCCTATTTCCGGTCATCTTGACTGTGACTCCCAACTCAAGTGTCAGCCGTGCGTTCCAGCCGCCGGCCGCCGTGGCTTTTCGACTACGGCATTGTCATCGCGACGCGTTAATATCGCGCGACAGACATCGCAAGCCGGCGCTAGATTTAAACATGAAGGACGACGTGGGCGGAAATCTGCAGCGCGCGCGGTTCCAGGCGCTATGCCGGACGCTGCGTCCGGACCTCTTGCGCTTCGCCTTCTGGCTGGCCCGCGACCTGGCTTTGGCGGAAGACGTCGTGCAGGAGACGATGTTGCGGGCGTGGAAGGCACGGGATTCGCTCAAGGACGAAGCGGCCGCCAAGCCCTGGTTCCTGACCATCATCCGGCGCGAGTATGCGCGCAGCTTCGAGCGCAAGCGGCTCGCGACCGTCGACGTCGATGAGCTGATCGCCAAGGAGGAGCCGATGCTGGCCGCCTCGCAGGATCAAGACGTCACCGAGCTGCGCGCCGCCCTGTTCAAGCTCCCGGAGGAGTACCGGGAGCCCTTGGTGCTGCAGGTGCTGATGGGCTATTCCACAGCCGAGATCGCCGCCGAGCTGCGCCTGTCGAACGCCGCGGTGCTCACGCGCCTGTTTCGCGGCCGCAAACAATTGCGCGCGCTGTGCGGCGAGGACACCGCACTCGATCCCGAAGATAACGCACGGGATTGCGACGAATGATCGGCTGCGCAGAATACCGGCGAGCCGTGCTCGCGAATCCGCGCGACGCGGCACCGGAGCTCGCGGCGCACCTCGCGAATTGCCGCGAATGTCCCGCATACCTCGAGCGCCTGCTGCGTTTCGAGCGTCGCCTCGAGCGCGCGCTGCGCATCGATGCGCGCGAGCCGGCGCAGCCCCATCGCGCGCGCCCGCGCGTGCATCGCGGCTGGTTGGCGATGGCCGCCAGCGTGGCGGCGGCGCTGGTCGTCGCGGGGGGTCTGTGGGTGGCTGTTCCGCACTCGAGCTTGGCGGCCGACGTGGTGGCGCACATGGCCGGCGAGCCGCAGGCTTGGGCGCGGACCGACGTGGCGGTGCCGGCGTCGGACCTCGACCGGGTGCTCGAGCGCGCGCGCATGCGGCTTGCGCCTACGGCAGGCATGGTGAGCTACGCTCAGAGCTGCCGGTTTCGCGGGCACACGGTGCCGCATCTCGTGGTGCAGACCGCCATGGGGCCGGTCACGGTCATGGTCCTGCCGTACGATTCGGTGGCGAAGACCGTCCGCTTCGACGAGGAGGGCTACCGCGGCGTGATCGTTCCCGTCCCCGGCCACGGCAGCCTCGCGGTGCTCGCCCGGGGAGCGGATGCGGATCTCGCCGTGGTCAGGAGGGTCGCGGAGCGCGTCGAGAATGCGATCGTTTGGGAGAGCGGGCAGGCGGGGACGCACCCTTAAGGAGCCCGCCGGGCAATCCCCCGGCCAAGCTAGCAGCCTGTCGGACTTGCGCCCGCGGCAACACGGCAGCCGGCCAAAGTCACGCCTTTGGCCGGCGGATTCGCAGCCCTGTCCAAAAATTGCCGCAGGCGACTTTTTCCAATGAACTAGAGTCCCGCTTTACCGAGCAAATCGATGAGCCGGCGGGAGCTTGCCGCGAGGGTGGGATGACCCGCCTCGAATCGGACGGCGAGGTCCTCCAGGCGATCGGCGAGGGAGGGGTTCGGCCGGCGCGCGCCGCTCTCGACCTCCATCAGACGCTGGATGTCCTTCAACACCTCGGCCAGCAATTGGTTCGAGAGCGGATCGAGCTCGCGCGCATTTTTGAGATCTTCGTGCAATTTTGCGAGCTGGGCGCGCAACGTTTCGGGGTCCATGGCTTTACTCCCTAAGGTCCCACTCTCATTGTGCCATCCGCTCGGGCGTCAAGCGCGCTACTTCGACATAGCCCGCGCCGGCCGCCGGGGCCAGCGCGCCGTGGATCACTCCATAGGCGCTCTTCAGGTCCGCGTCGGTGCCGAAAGGCGGGTTGACGATGATGAGGCCGCTCCCGGCGAGCCCGACGCTCGCATCGTCCGGATGGATGGCGAGATCCGCGACCAGCATCTTCGGAATGCCCAGCGCCTCGAAACGCGCGTGCACCGTTCTGCGCTGCGATCCGGAACGGATCGGGTACCACATGAGGTAAAGGCCGCTCGACCAGCGGCGGTAGGCGGCGTCAAACGCCTCCACCAGGCGCGGGAGCTCATCCATGCTCTCGTAAGGCGGGTCGATGAGCACGAGGCCCCGCCGCTCGGGCGGCGGCAGCAGGGCGCGAAGCGCGGCGTAGCCGTCCTCGACCTGCGTCCGGACCCGCCCCGCGGAGGTGATGTCGCGCTCGAGCGCCCGGGCCTCCGCCGGCGCAAGCTCGACGAAGATCGCCCGGTCCTGCGCGCGCAAGGCTGCGGCGATGAGCGCGGGCGATCCCGGATAGAGTGCAAGGCGCTGGTCGCGGCGCGCGTGAACGGCTTCGAAGTAGCGAGCCAGCGAGCGCTCGCCGAGCCGCATCTCGATGAGCTTCCGCACGCCGCGCTCGGCCTCGCCGGATTTCTTCGCTTCGCCCGAGTTGAGGTCGTACAGGCCGCGTCCCGCGTGCGTGTCCAGCGCGAAGAACGCGGCGTTCTTGCGCTTCAGCGCGTCCAGGCAACAAAGCAGCGCCACATGCTTCGCGACATCTGCAAAGTTGCCCGCGTGGTACACGTGCTTGTAGTTCATGGTGCGATCACACCCAAGCGCCCGATATATCGTTGACCGTGTGTCGAGCGAGTTGGACAATTGCAACGCATGTACGAACTATATATCGCCAACAAGAACTACTCTTCCTGGTCGTTGCGTCCCTGGGTGCTGATGCGCGAGCTCGGCATCGAGTTCGCGGAGCATTTGACGCCGTTCGGCGATGCGCCTGGCTGGGATGCGTTGCGCAAGATCTCGCCGAGCGGCCGAGTGCCCTGTCTCCTGGACGGCAAGACCGTCGTGTGGGATTCGCTCGCGATCATCGAGTATCTGGCCGAGCGGCACGGCGCGGTGTGGCCTCGCGATCCGGTCGCGCGCGCCTACGCGCGGAGCGCCGCCGCCGAGATGCATTCGGGGTTTGCGGAGCTGCGCAATCGGTGCGCCATGAGCTGCGGCATTCGCGCGCGGCTCAAAGAGACGCCGCCGGCGCTTCTGCGCGACGTCGAGCGGGTCGATGCGCTGTTCGCCGACGGCCTCTCGCGGTTCGGCGGCCCTTTTCTCGCAGGCCCGCAGTTCAGCGCCGTCGACGCCTTCTTCGCACCGGTGGCCTTCAGAGTGCAGAGCTACGGCCTCGAGCTCGGCGGCGCGGCCGGCGCATACAGCGCCCGGCTCCTCCGCCTTGATTCCATGAAGGCGTGGTATGCCGCGGGCATCGCGGAGAGGTTCCGCGACCTGCCGCACGAGGAGGAGATCGCGCAGGTGGCGACCATCACGGAGGATGGACGCGCGCGCTGACGCAGGCCCGGCCGCGCAGTCGTTCGCCGCCGGAACGGTTGGCGCTTCATGCTCCGGGCTCGAGCTCGGCGAGGTAGTCCCGGGGCCGCAAGAAATCCGCGTACAGCCGCTCCTCCGGCGACCCGGGTTGCGGCTGCCAGTCGTAGTCCCAGCGCGCAAGCGGCGGCATGGACATCAAGATGGACTCGGTGCGGCCGCGCGACTGCAGCCCGAACAGCGTACCGCGGTCGTAGAGCAGGTTGAACTCGACGTAGCGGCCGCGCCGATAGAGCTGGAAATTGCGCTCGCGCTCGCCCCAGGGATGATTCTTGCGGCGCTCGGCGATCGGCATATAGGCGGGCAGAAAGTGATCGCCCACACTCTGCAAGAATGCGAAGCAGTGCGCGAAACCCCCGTCCTCGAGATCGTCGAAGAACAATCCACCCACCCCACGCGTCTCCTGCCGATGCGGCAGGAAGAAATAGCGGTCGCACCATTGCTTGTAGCGTTCGTAGAGCCCCGCCCCGAAAGGCTCGCACGCCTCACGCGCGATCCGGTGCCAATGCAGCACGTCCTCATCGAACGGATAGTAGGGCGTGAGATCGAAGCCGCCGCCGAACCACCAAACCGGCGTCCCCGTGGCGGGCTTCGCCAGGAGAAACCGAACGTTGCAATGCGTGGTCGGGACATACGGATTGCGCGGGTGAAAGACCAGGGACATTCCCATGGCTTCGAACGCCGCGCCGGCGATCTCCGGGCGCAGATTCGAGGCGGACTGCGGCAACCGCTCGCCGAACACGTGCGAGAAAGACACGCCCGCCCGCTCGAAGACGGAGCCGTCGGCGAGAATCCGGCTCTCACCGCCACCGCCCTCGGGACGCTGCCAGACATCGCGCCGAAATCTCACGGTATCGATCGCCTCTGCCGCCTGGGTGATGCGATCGTGCAGCCCGTTCAAGTACGCTCGGACTCGAGCCGAGTCGGCCGCGGATGACGGTTTTGCCGTGGCATCAGCCAAGCGTCAGGCCTTCTTGCGCTTGAGGCCCTGCGATCTTGCGGCGGCTTTCGATCGCGGGCGCGCCTTCGGCTCGGCCGGCGCGCGCTTCTTGGCGGCGGGTTTTGAGCCCTTGGCTGCCAATCTGGCTGCCGGCGGCGTGTCGGCCGGCGGGGGCTTGTCGCGCGCCCCACCCTTGCCCCGCGCCCCTTTGGCCGCTCCCTTGACGGCAGCTCCCTTGGCGGCTCCGTGGGCGTTCTTCCGGCCCCAGCGGCCGAAGGTGCGCACGGGTGCCGCCGCCAGGATGGCCTGACACTCCGGGAGCGTGAGGCTCTTCGGGTTTTTGTCCTTCGGAATCTTGGCGTTGCGCTGCTTGTCGGTGATGTAGGGTCCGTAGCGGCCGTTGAGCACCTGGATGCCGGCGTCCGGAAAATCCATGATCAGGCGGTTGGCATCGGCGATCTGCTTTTCGCGAATCACCTCGAGCGCGCGCTCGAGCGTGACGGTGTAGGGGTCGTCGGCCTTGAGCGAAACGTATTTCGCG
>JBEKVP010000124.1:0-6969 GCA_049513935.1 Steroidobacteraceae bacterium | reverse complement strand
CTCCGCTCAAGGCCGTGATCATCCAGAAAATTGAGCGCGTTCCCAACCCGAACCCCTGATCCAGCGGCTTCGCGATTCGTGGCGATTCTCTTCATCTCGGATCTGCACATCGACGAGAACCGGCCGGAGATCACCACCCAGTTCGAGGATTTCCTGCGCACCGAGGCGAGTGAGGCCGACGCCCTGTACATCCTCGGCGACTTGTTCGAATCCTGGGTCGGAGACGACGCGCCCGATGCGGGTCAACGCGCCGCCATCGAATCCATCCGCCGGCTCACGGCACAGGGCGTGCCGTGCTTCGTGATGCACGGCAACCGCGACTTCCTGCTGGGCGGGCGGTTTTGCGAAGCTTCAGGGGCGCGCTTGCTGCCCGATCCGCTCATCGTGACGCTGTACGGCGAGCCCGTCCTGGTCATGCACGGAGATGCGCTCTGCACGGATGACCGCGCCTATCAGCGCTTGCGCGCGACCGTGCGGGACTCCGACTGGCAGCGGCGCTTCCTCGCGCTCGCGGTGCGCGAGCGCCGCGCCCTCGCCGGCGCAGCCCGCACCGGCAGCCAGGCGCACACGGCGGCGGTCGAGTACGCCATCACCGACGTCAACGCCGATAGCGTCGCGCTCGCGCTGCGCAATTCGGGCACCGCGACGTTGCTGCACGGTCACACCCACCGGCCCGGCATCCATCCCCTGACCGTCGACGGCCGCGCGTGCACGCGCATCGTGCTCGGGGACTGGTACACGCAGGGCAGCGTGCTGCGCTGGGACGCGAGCGGCCCGGAGCTCAAGTCGCTGGCACGCCCGAGTGGAAACGAAACACCGTATCGCGGCTCGTGATGAGCTCGGCCTCGAGGCTCGCGAATGCCTCGATGCGCGCGGCCGCGTCGATGTCGGCGCGCGCCGCGGCGCGCCCGGCGAGATCGAGGTACAGCTTGAAATGGCGCGCTTCGGCGGCGTGCAGACCTTGGAACAGCTCGCCGACGGGCGCTCCGATGACGGGCCCCAGGGAGGCGAAGCGCTCGCAGGAGCGCGCCTCGATGAAAGCGCCGCAAATCATGAGGTCGACCTCGCGCTGCGGCTCCGACCTCGCGACCAGGCGCCGCAGCCGCTCCGCATAGCGCCCCGGCGCGAGGCGCTGAGGCACGATGCCGAGGGTCCTCAAGAGCCTCGCAACCTGCTCGTAGTGGCGCAGCTCCTCGCGCGCGAGCCGCGACATCTTCTGGGCGAGATCCAGATCCTCCGCGTACGCGAACATGAGCGCGAGCGCGGTCGACGCCGCCTTCTTCTCGCAATTCGCATGGTCGATGAGCAGCACGTCCCGCGACCGTTGCGCCTCCGCGATCCAGTCCGCAGGTGTCGGCACGCGCAGCAGCGGGTGCGCGGCGGCATCCTTCATGCGGTGACCTTGAGCTCGGCCACGGCGTTCAGGACCTCGCGCGCCGTTTGAAAGCGATCCCCCGGCGCCTTCGCGAGGAGCCGTTGCAGTATCGGCTCATAGGCGGCGTACTGCGGGTCGACCGCCGGTAGCGGCGCGCGCTTGTGCTTGTAGATCACTTCCATGGCGGTTGCCCCCGTATAGGGCTTCTTGCCGGTCAGCATCTCGTAGAACACGATGCCGAGGCTGTAGAGGTCGCTGCGCGCGTCGATCGGCTCGGCATGACCCTGCTCCGGGCTCATGTAATACGGAGTACCGAAGATCTCGCGCGTGCCGGTGAGATCCGCATCGAGCTCGTTGGCCTTCGCCAGGCCGAAGTCGATCAGGCAGAGCGACCCGTCGGTGCGCAGCATCACGTTGGCGGGCTTCAGGTCCCGGTGCAGGACGCCCACGGCATGGATCGCCTCGAGCGCGCTCGCCATCTGCTCGAGAAAGTGCAGCGACTCGGCCGGCGTGAGCTGCCGCTTCATTCGCTGGCGCAAATCGCCGGCGGGGAAATGCTCCATCGCAATGTAGGCGTGATCGTCCGCGATGCCGAGATCGTGGATGCGCACGATGTTCGGATGGTTGAGCCCCGCGACGATCTCGTATTCCTGAATGAAGCGGTCGAAGCCGACGATCCGCTCGGACACGTCGGGCACCTGGCTGAACACCTTGAGCACCACCAGGATGCCCGCGCGCTCGCTCTCCGCCAGATAGATCTTGCACATCCCGCCCGAGCCCACTTGCCGGATGCAGCGATGCCCGCGGATCGTGGTCGAGCCGAATTTGTAGAGCTGCCCGTAATCCGGACGCGAGCGCAGCGTCATCATCGCCCGCTTGTGCTCGCGCGATGCATCGGTTACCGCGCGGATCAGCCGGCCGCGATCCACCTTGCGGCCGTAGAGGCGCTGCAGTCGCGGCAGGTCCGCAGGCGTGCTCTCGGGCGGATCCTGCAGGAGCACGAGGACCAGGGGCGCGAACTCCTTGGCGATGAGCTCGTTCGCGAGGATCTCCGCGGCCGGCGCGGCCGGGGCACCCACGACGATCGCCGCGTCGAAGCCGGCCGCGGTGAACTTGACCTCGAGCGGCTCATCCTCCCCGAGGCGGTGCTCGATCACGGCCGCGTCCGGCCACTCGATCTCGACGTGCTTCCTGACCAGCAGACGGTATTCGGCCCGGTCCGCGATCAGCAACAGACGCAGGCTCAAGACCGTACTGCCTCGGCGCGGGCCGCGGCTCTACAGAGTATGAACGGTCTTGAGTCCACGATTGACGCCCTCGCGACGCAGCTGCTTGGCTTCGTCGGATCGCTCTCCCTGCAGGCGCTTCAGGTACTCGGGCGTCACATCCCCGGTGACGTATTCGCCCGAGAAGCACGACGTGTCGAAATCGGTGATTTTTGCGTTGTCGTGGCGGACTGCATGCACCAGGTCGGTTAGGTCCTGGTAGATGAGCCAATCGGCGCCGATGATGTCGCGCACCTCGGCATCGGTGTGCCCCGCGGCCACGAGCTCCGAGGTGTTCGGCATGTCGATTCCGTAGACGTTCGGATAGCGCACCGGCGGCGCGGCGGAGGCGAAGTAGACCTTCTTGGCGCCTGCCTCGCGGGCCATGTCGATGATCTGCGCGGAAGTGGTGCCGCGTACGATCGAATCGTCCACGAGCAGCACGTTCTTGCCGCGAAATTCCAGCTCGATCGCGTTCAGCTTGCTGCGCACCGACCTCGAGCGCTGCTCCTGGCCGGGCATGATGAAAGTCCGGCCGATGTAGCGGTTCTTGATGAAGCCCTCGCGGTCCTTCACCCCAAGAAGCTGCGCGACTTGCACCGCACTGGTGCGGCTCGTGTCCGGAATCGGGATCACCACGTCGATGTCGTGATCGGGCCGCTCGCGCCTGATCTTCTCCGCGAGGTGCTCGCCCATCCGCAGGCGCGCCTTGTACACGGAGATGTTGTCGATGATCGAGTCCGGCCGCGCGAAGTACACATACTCGAAAATGCACGGCGTATGCCGCGCCATCGCTACGCACTGCTGGGCGTAGAATCGCCCTTGCTCGTCGATGAACACCGCCTCGCCGGGGGCCACGTCGCGCACCATCTCGAAACCCAGCATGTCGAGCGCCACGCTCTCCGACGCCAGCATCCATTCGGTGCCCTTTTTCGTGTCGCGGTTGCCGATCACCAGCGGCCGGATGCCGTTCGGGTCGCGGAACCCCAGGATGCCGTGGCCGATGACCATGGCGACGACCGCGTAGCCGCCGCGGCAGCGGCGATATACCGCGTTGGCCGCGGCGAAGATGTCGGCGGGCGTCACGCGCGGCGTACCGACGCGCTGCAGCTCGGAGGCGAACACGTTGAGCAGCACCTCGGAGTCCGATCCGGTATTCAGATGGCGGCGATCCTCCCGGACCAGCACTTCGGTCAATTCGCGCGCGTTCGTAAGATTGCCGTTGTGGCCAAGGCAAATGCCGTACGGAGAGTTCACATAGAAGGGTTGCGCATCGTGCGCGCTGTCGGCGCCCGCGGTGGGATAACGCACGTGACCGATGCCGATATTGCCCTTGAGCTTGAGCATGTGCTTCTGCTGGAACACATCGCGCACCAGCCCCGAGTCCTTGCGCATGAACAGCTCGCCGGCCTCGCTGGTCATGATGCCGGCCGCATCCTGACCGCGGTGCTGCAACACCGTCAGCGCGTCATAGATCCGCTGATTGACCGCGCCCACTCCGACCATTCCGACGATACCGCACATGAACGAACCTCCGGTCTATTTACCCTTGGCCTTCACTCCGGTGAGGCGCTCGAGCTTCGACCAAGGCTCTCCGCGCTCGCCGACCATGGCCCGAAGCCAATCGCCGACGGTCTCACCGTAAGGCACCAACTTGGAGCGGCCCCACCAGTCTTCCTGGTTGAGGTGCAGCAGCTCTGCGCCGATGACCATGAGCCCGACCAAGACCATGCCGCGCAAGATGCCGAACAGCAGTCCGATCGCTCGATCCAAAGGCCCGAGGCCCATGCTGCGCGTGAAGTAGCTGAGCAACATGCCGATCAGCCAGCCGATCAACAGCACCAGCATCAAAACGACGAATCGTCCGACCCACGGCGCGATCCTTGGATCCGCCATCAGCCCGCCGAGGTGTGGCTCCACCACCGGTCCGAATCTCCACGCCGCCCAGATGGCGACGACCCAAAATGCGAGCGAAACCGCTTCGCGCACGAAGCCGCGCAATAGTCCGATGAGAGTCGAGCCCAACAAGACCAACAGAATTAGGACATCGGCTCCGGTCAAGATCTACCCTTCGTAATAGCGCCGCGTCGCCCCACGACACGGCGTCATTCTACTCGAACCCGGCCCGCGCATGTCGTGATGCCCGCGGCACAATCCTTGAGGATCACGACGCCGGTGTGACAATAGTCGCGGCGTGGCCCTCGGTCTTGAGCTTCGTCACGGCCCGCGCGGCGGCGCTGCGATCGGTGAAAGGTCCTATTCTCACGCGGTACCTCAACGAGGGTCCAGAACCGCTCGAGATGACGTAAAACCCGTTGCCCGGCAGTTGATGCAACAGCTTCTCCGCGTTCGCCCTGCTCGCGAAGCTGCCCAACTGGACCGTCCAGCCCTGACGGCCTTGCGCAAGAGCCTCCCTCGAGGCGACGGCCCGTGTGCTCTCCGCCCCTGATTTGGGGGAGGAGACGGAGGTTTCAAGCGGCGCCGCGGGTTCTTGCGCTCGAAGGGTCGTGACCGTGGCCGCGCTCGTTCCGCCCCCGCTCGTTCCGCCCGTACTCGCTCCGCCCGCGCTCGTTCCGCCAGCATTCGCTCCGCCCACATTCGCTGCGCCCGCGGCGGGTGTCTCGCCGGCCGCCACGGGGGCCGCATCCGCGGCTTGCGGTTCGGGTGTCGCCTTGCTGGTTGCGAGGTTCACGGAGACGTTGCGGGTGGAGCCCGGAAGACCGGCCGCGAGCGGCGGCACCGGCGCGGGTTTCGGCCCCGAGAGCAACTCGGGGACGATCAGCACGATGAGCGCCACCAAAATCGTGGCGCCGATCAGTCGCTCCTTGATGCGGCGATCCATGAGTGGCCTTGCAGTGTTCATGAGCTCGAAGGCGGCTCAGTATATTCGCGAAAACTCTGCGGCGGCAGCAGCCGCTGGGCTTCGAGCCAATCCATTGCCGGCCCGACGGTATGAAACGAGCCGAAGATCACGATTCGATCGGCAGGCGCGGCAGCCTGCCACGCCGCCGCGCACGCCGCCGCAACGTCGCGGACGATGTGCAACGGCGCCTTGACGTGCGGGGCGATGCGCTCGGCGAGTTGCGCGCCGCGAGTACCGCGTGCACCCTCGGTCGAGGCGAGCCACCACTCGTCGAAGCAGCCGGCGAGTTGCTCGGCCACGCCTGCGGCATCCTTGTCGGCGAGAATGCCGCAAACCGCGAGCGTCCGGCCGGCGCGAGGCAGCGCGCGCAAGTTGCTCGCGAGCACGGCGGCGGCAGCGGGATTGTGCGCGACGTCCAGGACCACGGTGGGCCCGACGGACTCGATCACCTGAAAGCGCGCCACGAGGCGCGTCGAGATCAACCCTCGGGCGAGCGCCTCGGGCTTAAGGTCGAGGCGCGGCGCGAGTTCCTCGAGCGCCGCGATGGCGGCGGCGGCGTTCGCGAATTGGGTATCCCCCAGGAGCGACGGCGGGGGAAGATCGGCGATGTCCCAGCGCGGTCCCCGGTAGCGCCAGCGCCCCTCGCCGCGCGTGAAATCGTATTCGCGCCCCAGGCGCTTCCGCACGGCGCCGCAAGCGTGCGCCGCGCTCTCGAGCGCGGCGGGCAGCTGCAAGCTGCCGAGCACCGCCGGCACGCCCCGGCGAAAGATCCCCGCCTTCTCGCGCGCGATCGCCTCGAGGGTCGAGCCCAGGTATTCCTGGTGATCGAGACCGATGCTCACCACCACCGCGACCGATGGGTCGACGACGTTGACCGCATCGAGACGCCCGCCCATGCCGACCTCGAGCACCCAGGCGTCGAGCTTCGCGTCCTCGAAGAGCAGCAAGGCGGCAAGCGCGTTGTACTCGAAGAACGTGAGCGAGATCGGCTCCGCGGCGCCGGCCGCGAGCGTCCCGTTGCGGGCGTCCTCGATGCGCTCGAATGCCCGGCACAGCGCATCGGCGCTCACGTACGCGTCGTGCACGCGGATGCGCTCACGATAGTCGCGCAAATGAGGCGAGGTGAAAGCGCCTACCCGGTAGCCGGCCGCCGCGAGCATCGACCTCGCGTAGGCGACCACCGATCCCTTGCCGTTGGTGCCCGCGACGGTGATCACCGGCACGGAGGGCTGCACCCAGTCGAGGCGCTCGAGCACGCGCTTGAGGCGCGCCAGCCCGAGATCGATCGACTGCGGGTGGACCCGTTCTTGGTGGGCCAGCCACTCCTCGAGAGTCCGCAAATACAACCCCTCGGACGCTGCGCTAGGAGCCTGTATGAGTAATCCGCGTGGCCGCGAGCGCGACAGATTTCGCTTCAGCCGAGGCGGAGCCGACGAAGTTGGGCCACCCCCCAATGAGGAGGCGAC
>JBEKVP010000123.1:0-6989 GCA_049513935.1 Steroidobacteraceae bacterium | reverse complement strand
GGCGAAGTTCGCGGGCTTTCCGGTGGGACCTCTTGCTCTGGTCGACGAGGTCACGATCGAGCTTCCGTGGAAGATCGTCAAGGAGGCGGAGGCGGCGCTCGGCGGCAAGTTCGTCAGACCCTGCGCCTACGAGGTGATGCGGCGGATGCTCGAGGATTTCAAGCGGCCCGGCACGCGCTACGGCAAGGGCTTTTACGAGTACCCGGACGGCGGGACCAAGCGGCTTTGGAGCGGGTTGAAGGACGCCTTTCCGCCGTCCGCCGTGCAACCCCCGATCGAAGAGCTGAAGCGGCGGTTCCTCTACATCCAATCGCTCGAGACCGCGCGCTGCATCGAGGAAGGCGTCGTCATGCATCCGGCCGACGCGGACGTCGGTTCACTGCTGGCTTGGGGTTTCCCGGCATGGACCGGCGGCCCGCTGTCGCTGATCGACACCGTCGGCATCGAGGAGTTCGTGGCTCGATGCCAGGGCATGGCTGAGCGCTACGGCGGGCGATTCTCACCGTCGCCGTGGCTGAAGGAGCGAGCGGCCCGCGGCGAGCCTTTTTACGCGGCTTGATGCTCCGACCGTACAGCACGCGATATTCATCAGCACGCGAAATTCAACCATGCGCCGCCTCATCTTCGAATCCGAGCATGACGAATTTCGCGGCTCGGCGAGCCGCTTCTTTCAAAACGAGATTGCGCCGCATGCCGAGAAATGGCGTGAGCAAGGATTCGTCGATCGATGGGCATTCACCAAGGCCGGCGAGCAGGGCTTCTTGCTCATGTGGGCCGAGGAAAAATACGGCGCCGCCGGCGTTGATGATTTTCGGTTCGAGCAGATCGTCTACGAGGAGAATATCCGGTACGGCGAGCCCGGATTCTATATTCAGCTGCATTCCGGTTTGGTCGCGCCCTATATCGGCAAGCTCGGCAATGAGGAACAAAAGGCCCGATGGCTGCCGGCTTGCGTTCGGGGAGAAAAGATTCTCGCGATCGCCATGACGGAACCCGGATCCGGCAGCGATCTCGCGGGTATGAGAAGTACCGCGCAAGATTGCGGCGATCATTGGCTGCTCAACGGCTCGAAGACGTATATCTCGAATGGGCAGCTCGCCGATCTCGTGATCGTCGCGGCGCGGTCGATCCCGGGCGAGCGGTACGGCATCGGCTTGTTCGTGGTCGAGGCGGATATGCCCGGATTCAAGCGGGGCGGGCGATTGCGCAAAATGGGTCTCGATGCGCAGGATACGTCCGAGCTGTTTTTCGATGCCGTCAAAGTGCCCAAGGCGAACGTCCTCGGCGACGCCGCGAAGGGCTTCGGGTACCTGAGTCAATTCCTGTGCGGCGAGCGGTTGATCTCCTCCATCGAGGCCGTAGCGCTCGCTCAGACCGCGTTCGATCTCACGCTCGACTACGCGCAGCAGCGCATCGCATTCGGCCGTCCCATCGGCACGTTCCAACACAACCGCTTCGTCCTGGCGGAAATGCGCGCGCAGATCGATGCGATTCAGACGTTCGTCGATCAGTGCGTGCTCGAATACAATGGCGGGCGCTTGACCGCGGAGCTCGCGGCGGAATCGAAATTGCTGGCGACGGAACTCGCCGGCCGCGTGGTTGATTCCTGTGTCCAGCTGCACGGTGGGGCGGGGTACATGGAGGACTACCGGATCAGCCGGCTTTACCGCGACGCGCGCGTCATGCGGATCTTTGCGGGCTCATCCGAGATCATGAAAGAGATCGTAGGGCGCAGTCTCGGGCTGGACGAGCGCAAGCTCAAGTGAGCGGTCCGCTCTCCGGCGTCAAGGTCATCGAAATCGCCGGCCTGGGCGCGGCGCCGTACGGCTGCATGATGCTCGCCGACATGGGCGCCGAGGTGGTGCGCATCGAGCGCCTCACCGGCAGTGGCGATACGCCGGAAGATTCCCCGCTGTTGCGCAACCGCCGCTCGATGGCGCTCGACCTGAAGAGGCCGGAAGGACGCGATCTCGTGCTTGCGATGGTCGAGAAGGCGGACGCGCTCGTCGAGGCATTTCGGCCGGGAGTCGCGGAACGGCTCGGGATCGGCCCGGACGCCTGCTTTTCCCGGAACTCGAGGCTCGTCTACGGACGCATGACCGGCTGGGGGCAGACGGGACCGCTCGCCCGATCCGCCGGGCACGATCTCAATTACATCGGGCTTACGGGACTGCTTCATCAGATCGGTCCCACCGGCGGGAAGCCCGTGGTGCCCTTGAATGTGGTCGGCGACTTTGGCGGCGGCGGGCTGCTGCTGGCCTTCGGCATCGTTTGCGCACTCTGGGAGTCGCGCCGGTCGGGCCGGGGTCAGGTCGTCGATGCGGCGATGGTGGACGGAGCGCTGTCCTTCATGGCGATGTTCTTCGGCTACCGGGCGCTCGGTCAATTCGCGGATCGCACCGGCGGCCATTTTCTCGGCGGCGGCGCTCATTATTACGATACCTACGAGACCAAGGACGGACGCCATCTTGCGGTCGCGCCGATCGAGCCCCAGTTCTACGCCGCATTCCTGCGCAAGCTGGGTCTCGAGGGACAGCGCTGGGAGCGGGCAGGGTATCCCGCCTACGATGCCGGCGTCGTCGAGCAAGACTGGCCCCGGTTGAAGCTCGAACTGGCAGCGATGTTCAAGACCAAGACCCGGGACGATTGGTGTGCGCTGTTCGCCGGGAGCGACGTGTGTGTGACGCCCGTTCTTACCTTGTCCGAGGCGCCCGAGCACCCTCACAATCGGGCGCGCGACGCATTCATCGAAGTGGCCGGTTTGCAGCAGAATGCGCCGGCGCCCCGATTCTCGAGGACGGTTCCCGATCACCCGCGCGCACCGCCGAAGACCGGCGCCGACACTCGAGCCGTGCTCGCCGACTGGGGAATCGACCCTTCTGCCTTTGCCGAACGCGAGCCGCCGCCATGACTTGTACGACTTGCAGACGGAGAGCGTATGGATTTTGAATTGTCCGAAGAGCACGTGGCGTTCAAAGACGCGGTCCGTAAGTGGGTCGACAAAGAGACTCCCAAGAGCTGGGCCCGAGAGCTCGAAAGGGATGAGCACAATTATCCGTTTGCGCTTTGGGACAAGTTCACCGACGCAGGCTTTCATGGTGTCGGAATCCCCGAGGAGTTCGGCGGCCAAGGCGGCGATGTCGTCATGCAAATGATTCTGGGCCGGGAATTGGCGCGCTCTTTGGGCGGGCTCGCCTGGATTTGGGGAATTACCTCATTCGCGGGGAGCAAATCGATCGGCATCTACGGGTCTGAATCCCAGAAAAGGCAGTTCTTGCCGCAGATCGCCGCAGGGAAGCTGCGTGCGGCGATCGCATTCACCGAGCCCGGCGGCGGCACCGACGTGCTCGGCGCGTTGCGCACGGAGGCGCAACGGGCCGAGGGAGGTTGGCTGCTGCGCGGTGAGAAGATCTGGAGCTCATCCGCGCACGTGGCCGACTATCTCCTGGTGCTTGCGCGCACCGAGAAGCAAGTCGCCAAACGCCATCAAGGGGTGAGCCTCTTTTGGGTCCCCGCGAAGTCGCCCGGCATCAAGATTACGCCCTTGCCCAAACTCGGCATGCGATCGATGGGTTCGTGCTCCGTGCACTTCGAGGATGTATTCCTTCCCGATGAATGCGTCCTGGGCGAGCCGGGCAGGGCGTGGTACATGCTTCTGCCGACTTTGAACAATGAGCGGATCATGGTTGCGGCATTTTGCATCGGCGTCCTGGACGGCGTGCTGGAGGATGCGCTCGATTACATGAAGCAGCGCAAAGCGTTTGGCAAGACGATCGGCGAATTCCAAATCCTGCAGCACTACGTTGCCGACATCGCGATGTGGCGGCAGGCGGGCGAGCTGATGCTCTACTACACGGCGGATCTGCAGTCCAAGGGGAAGGCGTGCCATACGGAGTCGAGCATGCTCAAGGTGCTCGCATCGGAATATGCGGTAAACGCAGCCGACCTCGGGATTCAAATTCTCGGCGGAATGGGCTATTCCGCCGAGACGGACATGCAGCGCTACTGGCGCGACGCGCGGCTGTGGCGCATTGGACCGATCACCAATGAGATGGCGCGCAACGGAATCGCGGAAAGCCTCGGGCTGCCGCGCTCCTTTTGACCAGCGGGAGGGAACCAGTCGAGCGGCGGCGGGAAGCAAAGCCGTTTCGCGGCACCGCCTATCTTTTGACAGGTGTGAGCGCCGGAGCGCGGCGGAGAATACGCTTCAGCGGCATGCGCCACGCATGCGCCAATCAACCGAGAATCAAGCAAGCGTGCCCAAAGTAACATTTCTCAAACCCGACGGGACTCGGTCGGTGATCGAGGCTAAGGTCGGCGCTACCCTCATGCAGGCGGGAATCGACAACGGTATCAACGGCATCGTTGCGGAATGCGGCGGCTGCTGTCAGTGTGCGACCTGCCATGTCTACGTCGCGGCGGAATGGCGGCCTCGGCTGCCGCCCGTCACCGAATCGGAGGAGGCAATGCTCGACAATACGGTCTGCGAGCGGCTGCCGGAAAGCCGCTTGAGTTGCGAAATCAAGGTCACGGCGGAGATGGACGGGCTCGTCGTGCGCCTTCCGGCGCGGCAGGTTTGATGTCGGCGCCGACCGTCGCCGTCGCGGGCGCCGGCCTGGCGGGGTTCCAAGTTGCCAGCGCCCTGCGCGAGCAAGGTTATCAAGGCCGTGTGGTCTTGGCCGGAGAGGAATCCCATCCGCCTTACCATCGGCCGCCGCTCTCCAAGGGTTATCTCCTGGGTTCGCCCGACGAGTCCGGGCTGGCGATGCGCCCGGACGCTTACTATGCCGAGAAGCGGATCGAATTCCTGCCTTCTACGCGGGCGGTCTCCGTCGACCGCACCCACCGCAAGCTCGCGCTCGACAACGGGTCCGTCGTGGAGTTCGACCACTTGGTTCTGGCTGTCGGTGCCCGAAACCGCGTGTTGCACATACCCGGATACGAGCTCAACGGCGTGTTCTTCCTGCGGCATCTCGATGAGGCACGCGCGCTGCGCTCGAGATTGCAGAAGGCAAAACGAGCGGTCGTCATCGGCGCGGGCTTCATCGGTCTGGAGTTCGCCGCGACCGCTTTGAAGTTCGGCGTGCATGTCACCGTGCTGGAAGTCGCCGATCGGCCGATGTCGCGCGCGTTGACTGCGACGATGGCTCAAGTGTTCACGCGCGAACACACGAAAGCCGGCATACGCTTCATGTTCAACACCCAGGTCAAGCGATTGCTCGGGGATGAAGGCCGAGTCGCCTCCGTCGAGACGGTGGAAGGGGCCGTGATCGATGCCGACTTGGTACTGATCGGCATCGGCGTCATTCCCAACGTCGAGCTCGCCGCCACCTGCAACCTCGAAGTGCGAAACGGCATTGTGGTCGACGCCGCGCTCTGCACATCGGATCCGCATATCAGCGCCGTCGGTGATTGCGCTTGCTACCCCAGTAGTTATGCCGCGAACGAATTCGTGCGTCTGGAGTCGGTGCAGAACGCGACCGATCAGGCGCGGTGCGTTGTCTCGCGGATCATGGGCAAAGCCGCACCTTATTCGGCGGTCCCTTGGTTCTGGAGCGACCAGGGTCCGCTCAAGCTGCAGATGGCGGGGCTTACGGCAACCCACGACGAAACAGTCGTGCGCGGGGATCCGGCTGGAATCTCCTGCTCGGTTTTTTGCTTTCGCGAGGGGCGCCTATTGGGAGTCGAGTCGGTCAACCGGCCCGGCGATCACATTTCATCTCGACGCCTCATCGGCAATCGCGTTCCGCTCACGCCTGCGCAGGCCGCTGACGAGAGCGTCGACCTCAAGCGGCTCGCGGCGGCGGCGACGGCGCCCCCATGACCGGTCAGTCGGCGACGACCTGCTTGGCGCCATCCAAGCGGACCTCGGCGATCGCAGTGCTCTCGCAGAGAGTCTCGGCGTTCGAGCTCGCCTCGAGCGCTTCGAGCAGGATCCGCGTGGTCAAATTGAGATGCGCCGTCATGAGCTCGACGGCGCGGTCGGCATTGCGTTCGATGGCGGCCTCCATCAACTGCCGATGCTCCTGATTGCGGTTGCGCTCCCGGCGGGCTAGCGGAACCGAGAGTGCCACGTACCGCGCCGATTGCGCGAACAGGATATGCCGGATCCGGTGCAGCCATGCGCTGGTGCATGCCGATACCAGGGCCTCGTGAAACTCCGAATGGGCTGCCGCGAAGGCATCGTTGAGGCGCTTCGGGTCGTCGGCCGCGTTGTGCGGCGTTCGCGACAGCCGATGATAGGCCGCGACGATCCGCGACTCCCAGACGAGGTCGCCCTCGGCGATCGCTTGACGCAGGCATAGCCCTTCGATTTCGGTACGGACCATCGTCAGGTCTTGCAAATCACTGGTGGAAATCGGCGCGACACGAAATCCCAATTGGGGCTCCGCCGAGACGAGCCCTTCGGATGTCAGCCGGGACAAGGCCTCTCGCACGGCGCCCAAGCTCACCGAGAGCTTCTTGCACAGGTCGTTGATACGAAGGCGCTCGCCGGGATGCAGTCGGCACGCCAGCAAGTCGGCGCGTAGCCGCTCGTATGCGTCCTGCGTGAGACTGAATTTCTGGGTCATGACCCGTTGCTGTGGCGCGACGTGCTCACTTTACATTAGGTCATCTCCGGTGAGCAATAATAAATATATTTCATATTGACAAATAAATTATTGGCGGCAAGATGACCCGGCGGACCATACAGAGCGAGCGACCCGATGCGTTTTCTGAGCTTCAAGTCGAACGGCGTTGAAGGGACAGGCGTGCTCGATCCGTCGGGAGCCGTGCGTGGACTGCTCGCGGGCGAGCAGCGATTCCCGGGCACGCTCGATCATCTGGTTGCCGCCGGCGAGCCGGCGCTGCGATCCGCGGGGAAAGAACTCAGCGCCGGAAGGCTCTTCGATCAGCAGAAGATCGATATCCTGCCGACCTTGTCCGCGCCGCCCAAGATCATCTGCATCGGCCTCAACTATTCCGCACATGCCGATGAGGGGGGCTTT
>JBEKVP010000122.1:0-7014 GCA_049513935.1 Steroidobacteraceae bacterium | reverse complement strand
AAAAAATGACGGCGGCCACGAGCGCCGCCCCATACGGCTCGATGCGCCGCAACCACGCACGCCCGGGCTTGTCCATCAGCATGAACAGGAGCGTCGAGGCGCCGAGCAGTGCGATGGTGTATTTCGCCAGTAGCCCGAGTCCGAAGCACATGCCCGCTCCCCACCAGGCCCTCGCCCGCCCCTCGATCAAGGCGCGCTCGAGAAAATACAGAGCGCCCGCCCAGGCGGCGAACAGCGGCGCATCGGGCGTCATCAAGAGCCCGGTCAAGAAAAAATACGGCAGCGTCTGCAACAGCAACATCGCTGCGAGTCCCGCATCCGCGCCGAACAGACGGCGCGTAACCCGGTACATGAATGCGGCCGCCACCACCGCGCACGCCAGCGCGCCCACCCGCACCCCGAACTCTACGTCGCCGAAGAGCGCCCGCCCCGCGGCGATCAACCAAGCAACCATCGGCGGGTGATCCAGGTAGCCGAAATCCAGGTGCCGCGCATAGCTCCAGTAGTAAGCCTCTTCCGGCATGAGCTCGACGCGCGCTCCATAGAGGAGCCGCAACCCGAACGCAACCCCGACCGCACCGATCGCAACCCCCTGCCATCCGACGCCGCTCCCGAGCCGCCAGCTCGCCGGCGATTCGGCGTAGCGAAATCCCGGTCCGAGAAATGCCCCCGTCGCGAGTGCCGCCAGCAGAATCGCCGCCGGCCCCGGCCAGTGCCAGCCGGCGACGAGCGCAAAGATCCCGCCGCGCAAAAAAAACCCCAGGGCGCTCACCGCCCCCAGGCATGCGATCCATGCGAACTCGAACCGTCCTCCCGCCGCAGCGCGCCGTTTGGCGGCGCGCGGGAGGTAGGCGAGTGCGAGCGCCGCCGCAAAGCTCACGCACTGAGCACGCTCCGGCGAGAGCCCCGCGGCGCTGGCCGCAAAAAATGCGATGAGATCCGCGAACGGCCCGAACAGGCCCCATGCGCGCATCAACCGATCATCCAATGGCGCACACCCTGTTCGTCGAGGAAAGCTTTGGCCTTTGGGCCGTGCAGTAGCGCGAGCGTTGCGAGCAAGCCCGCTTCGGTGCAACTGCTTGCCGCCACCGTCACCGAGCGGGGTGCGTCGCGGACCGGCCAGCCCGTGCGCGGATCGAGAACGTGGCCGTAGCGCACCCCCTCCTTCAAAAGATATCGGCGCGAATCCCCGCTGGTCGCGAGCGCGCCATGCTCGAGATCGAGCATCAAACCCGCCGTGCGGTCGGTATCCGGACGCTCGATCCCCACCTGCCAGGGCCCATGTGCGGGCGGCCGATTCGCGCGCAAATCGCCGCCGAAGTTGACTAAAAACGGCCCCGAGCGCCGTGCCGCGAGCCGGTCGAAGGCGAGGTCCACGGCATATTCCTTACCGATGCCGCCAAAGTCGAGCTCCATGCCGGGAGGCAAGATGAGCCGCGGCCGTTGCCATTCGAGTTTCCCGAAGCCGACACGCGCGAGCAAGCGCTCGACCGTCGCGGCGTCCGGTACGCGATCCGACCCGTCGAACCGCCACGCATGCCGCAAGATACCCGAAGTGATGTCGAAGAGTCCGCCGCTCAGCTCGTAGCAGCGGCGCGCAAAATCGATGAGCTCGGCGGTCTCGGGGTCCACTTCGACCGGGACACCGCGGCTTGAGTGGATCTTCGCGACCACGCTGTCGTCCCGGTAGCGACTGAATTTGCGCTCGATCCGCCACGCCTCCTCGGCCGCCAAGGCGCCGAGCTCGAGCGCTGCAGGGGCATCCGCGGCCGGCAATAACACCTCGCAGGGGCTTGCCATCGCGGAGAAGCGCACGGCGATGAGATGCTCGCCCCGCGGCTCGGTGAGCAATGGGTTGGAGGGGTCATTGATCGCGGCAGGCCTCACCCGGCGGCATGCTACGAGGCGCTGGCTGGAAACGCCAACTCCGAAGAATCGTTCAGCCCCATGACCGCTTACTTTGTTTCGAAAAGTGCCGGCCGGTCGAGGCTGCGGAGGCGCTCAGGGCTGATCTGCGCGCTGATGTCATCGCATGGAGCGCCGGCGTATGATCCGCTTCGCGTGAGCGCTACCAGGCTAAATTTCTCATCCGCCGCGGCGGGCTCCGCCGGCGAGGTATTCCGCGCCGCGCTCAAACTCGGGTGCACAGCCTTCGGCGGCCCGGTCGCCCATATCGGTTATTTCCAGCGCACCTACGTCGAGCGCCTCGGCTGGTTGAGCGCCGCCGAGTACACGAGCATCGTCGCGCTCTGCCAGATCCTGCCTGGACCCTCGAGCAGCCAGGTCGGATTTCTCATCGGTCATCACCGCGCCGGATGGCGCGGCGCGCTCGCCGCATGGGCAGGCTTCACCTTGCCGTCGGCAATCCTCATGTATCTGTTCGCGGTGCTCTCGCTGCGCATTCATGGTCCGATCACGCAGGCGGTCGTGCATGGTCTGATGCTCACCGCGGTTGCCGTGGTCGGTCAGGCGCTCTTCAGCATGGCGCGCAGCCTGTGTCCGGATTTTCCGCGAGCGGCGATCGCGCTCGCGGGGGCCGCGCTGCTGGTCGTGCGCGGGGGAGCCCCCGTTCAATTGACCGTCATGGCGGTGGGCGCGCTCGGCGGGTGGCTGTTCTGCCGCGGCGCGCGCGGGAGCGAGCTCGCTTCCCCGGCAGCCGTCTCGCTGCGCTCCGCGTGGATCCTACTCGGCATCCTCGGCGTGCTGTTCGTGCTGTTGCCGGTCCTCGGCGCCTTCAATCCGCGCGGCTGGGCCGAGCTCGCCGCGATTTTCTATCGCACCGGCGCGCTCGTGTTCGGTGGCGGTCACGTGGTCTTGCCGCTGCTGCGCGATGCGCTGGTGCCGGGCGGTTGGGTTTCGGACGGCGCCTTTCTTACGGGTTACGGTTTCGCGCAGGCGCTTCCGGGGCCGCTCTTTACGCTCGCCGCTTATCTCGGCGCCGTCTGCGCACCGGAGAATCTGCGGATGCTGTGGGCCGCGGTCGCCCTCGCAGCGATTTTCTTGCCCGGCCTGTTGCTCGCGCTCGCCGGCGCTTCGCTGCTCAAGAGGCTCGCGCGAATTCCCGGCACACTTCCGGTCCTCGCGGGCATCAATGCAGCAGTCGTCGGGATTCTCGCTGCCGCCTTCTACGACCCGGTCTGCATCACCGCCATCCGCGGGAGCGCCGATGCCGCCGTCGCGGCAGCGGGCGTCGTGCTGCTGATCCGCTTCAAGACACCTCCGGTGTTGATCGCCGCGCTCTGCGTGGCCGCTGCGGTCGGGCTTTCTCGCCTGCGCTGACCTCGCGATCTCGGGGGGCACCCCGGTTGCGGGGGCGATCGCGGCGATCCGCCAGGTGTCAAGCGAGCCGTCTCGTGGTAGAAGCTCAACACGGCTAATCAGCCGGCTAATCAAAAGGCATTCGAATGGGCGGCAGAAATCTCGTATGGGTCGAGCGCGCGGCGCGATCGACCGGCTTCTTTCACGGCAAGATCGCGCTGGTGATTGCCGCCGCGGCCGCGTGCGCTGCGGCCTGGCCCGCGCCGGCGCCTTCGACCCCACCGCCCGCCCCGCCGGCGGCCTCCACCCCGCCGCCCGTCGCGCCGGCCGCCGAAGCCGCCGCGCCGGCCGACAAGGCTGGCACGATTCCCCCGCAATACTCAGAGCTCGTCAAGCGACTGGCGAAGCTGCTCCCCGAGGCGGCGGTCCAATCCGTCCGGCCGAGCGGTGTCGAGGGAGTCGTCGAGGTCCTCTTGGCCGGAAACCGCATCGTCTATTGCGACCTCGCCGGCAAGCATCTCTTCAATGGCCACTTGTTCGAGCTCGAGACTCACGAGGATCTTACGGAGCGGCGGCTCGGCGAGGTGAACCGCATCGATCCGAAGCAGCTGCCGCTTGCCGACGCGTTCGATGTGAAGCGCGGCAACGGCAAGCGCGAGCTCTATCTGTTCGAGGATCCGGATTGTCCGTACTGCAGAAAGTTCGAGGAACAGCTTCCCAAAATCAACGACGTCACTTTGCACGTCTTCTTGTATCCCTTGACGTCCATCCATCCCCATGCCTTGGAGCATTCGCTCGGTGTATGGTGCTCCAAGGACCGGCAGAAAGCGTGGTCGGACAAAATGCTGAAGGGTATCGACCCGGCCGTCGCCACCTGCGATAACCCGATCGATCGCAACTTGGCCCTCGGCGACAAGTTGCACATCGAGGGGACGCCGACCCTGATATTCCCGGACGGCCGCGTTCACGAAGGCACGCTCGAGGCCGACGAGCTCGAGCACCTGCTCGCGGGCGGCGGTTAGCCCGACTCCGCGGGCTGAGCGCCGCCCAATTCCCGAAACAGCCACGCGCGCGCTTTGAGCCAATCGCGCTGCACCGTGCGCAACGACACGCCGAGCGCGCGCGCCGTGTCCTCCTCGTCATAGCCGCCGAAGAAACGGCATTCGACGACGTCCGCGAGGCGCGGCATGTCGTGCGCGAGACGGACCATCGCATCGTTCAATGCGAGCAGTCCCTCGTCCGATTGGATCGAGATGTCCGCGACATGCGACAGCGTGAGGTGCGCCCGCCCGCCGCCGCGCTTCTCCGATACGCGCGCTTGCGCATAGTTGATCAATGCATGCCGCATGGCGAGCGCGGCGGCGCGCAGAAAATGCGTCTCATCGACGAACGCCCGCGACTGGCCGAGCCGCAGGTACGCCTCGTGAACCAACGCCGTCGTCTGCAGCGTGTGACCCGCCCCGAGGCGCGCGCGCGTGCGCCGTGCGATCCGCCGCAGGTCCTGGTAGAACGCGGGCAATAACTCGGCCGCCAGGCGCCGCACCTCGGAAGAAGCGCAGCTCGCTTCCAATCGGACGAAAGCGTCCGCCGGCAAATCGTTATCGTCCCGCATCCCCAGCCATTTTAGACGCTTCGCCGCGGGGCGAGTACACTTCCGCTCGGCGGGGCCGAAAGCGTCCAATTTAACAATGCACCCTCCTTTTAAGACCGCACCCAGCCTCTCGCCGGAGCAGCGCAGCCGCGTCGACGCGGTCCTGGACGAGCTGCTCGACCTACCTGATGCCGAGCGCCTGAGGAGCCTGGGCGCACGCGGCACCGAGGATCCGGCGGTGCTTGCCGAGGTGGAGAGCCTGTTGCTCGCCGCGCGCGCGTCCGGCGGCTTTCTCGAGACCCCGGCGCTCTCGGCCGCCGAGCCCACCGCACCCGAGCCGCTCATCGGCGCGCTCATAGGCGCCTGGCGGATCACGCGGCTCGTCGGGCGCGGCGGTATGGGCGAGGTCTACGAGGCGATGCGGGCGCTCGGGGACTTCGAGCACCGCGTCGCGATCAAGGTGCTGCAGACCGACGCGGCCGCTCAGCTCGAGCGGTTTCAGGCCGAGCGTCAGATCCTCGCCCGGTTGGAGCACGCCGGGATCGCGCGGCTGTATGACGGCGGCCTCGTTCCCGATGGGCGGCCGTTCATGGTCATCGAGTATGTCGACGGGCTGCCGATCACCGAATTTTGTGCGCTCCGGCGGGCCGGCTTGCCGGAGCGCCTCGCGCTTTTCATCAGCGTATGCGAGGCGGTGGCTTACGCACACCGCAATCTCGTGGTGCATCGGGATCTGAAGCCATCGAACATCCTGGTCACCGCCGCGGGCGAGGTGAAGCTCTTGGATTTCGGCATCGCGAAATTGCTCGACACGGAGCGGCCGCATCTCACGCGCGCCGCCATGGCGCCGCTCACGCCGATCTGCGCGGCGCCCGAACAACTCACGGGCGATCCCGTCACGACCGCGACGGACGAGTACGCGCTCGGCTTGCTGCTCTTCGAGCTATTGACCGGGGAACATCCCTGGATGCGAACCAACACGCCCATGTTGCAGGCGCTGCGCACGGTGCTGCAGCGCCCCGCCCCGCTGGCCAGCCGGACGGCGCGAACCGTGCCGGACGCGCCTGTTCCCCCCCGGCTGCTCGAGGGCGACCTGGACGCCATCGTGTCGAAGGCGCTGCGCAGCGAACCCGATCGCCGCTACGCGACGGTCGAGTCGCTCAAAATGGACGTCGAGCGCGTGCTACGCGGCCAGCCGGTCGCGGCCCGTGAAGGCGCGCGGCTCTATCTGATGGGCCACCTGCTCCGCCGCTACAGGTGGGAGGCCGCAGCGCTCGCGGCAATCTTCCTCTCGCTCGCCGGCGGACTCAGCGTCGCCGCCTGGCAAGCGCACCGCGCCGGCATCGAGCGCGACAGCGCGCGGCGGGATGCGGCGCGCGAGGAAGCCGTGCGCTACAGCCTAACGCGCATGTTCCGCGCCGCGATCGCCGACCACGGCGCCGAGGCGCCGACCGCCAAGAACATGATCGACAGCAGCGCTCAGCGCGTGCTGCGCGAATACCGCGATCAGCCGCAGCTTGCCGGTCAAATCGTGCTGACGCTGGCGGACCTCTACGGCGCTCTCGAGGATGTCACCGGCGCCGCCGACTTGCTGGAGGGGTACGTCGCGGAGGCGAACCCCAATGCGGATCCTGCGGCGCTCGCCGATGCACGCCAGAAGCTCGCCAATATCGAGCTCCTGCGCGGGCACACCGATCGCGCCGGCGAGCTTCTCGACCGAGCCGATGAGTTCTGGGCGAGCACTAGGCTCCCCTACCGTGAGGAGCGCCTCGAGGGTCTCGCCATCCGCACCCGGCTTTTGCGCGCGCGCGGCGATATCGACGGCGCCATTGCCGCGACGCGCGAGGCGATCCGGCAGCGCGTTGCGCTTTCGGGGCACGATCACCGCGAGACGGCCGGCCTCTACAACTCGCTCGCCATCTCGCTCGCCTCCGCGAACCGGCTGGATGAGGCGCTCGCGGCCTATCGCGAGACGGCGGCGATCTACGGCGCCCTCGGATTGGCGGACGGCATCGACGCGCAGATCATCGTCGCGAACATGGGAACGCTCGAGCTGCGCGCCGGACATCTCAACGAGGCCGAGCAGCTCTTGAAGAGCGCGATCGACCACGAGCGCGCACTCGCCGGAGACTCCGCCGCGGTCGCCGCCGCGCTGGGCTACTACG
>JBEKVP010000121.1:0-7020 GCA_049513935.1 Steroidobacteraceae bacterium | reverse complement strand
TCTTCGCTCTGGTCCATCATGGCGACGAATGCGCCGAGCGGTATCGGCGGCGCATACAGCCCGGCGACGAACAGGGGTAGAAACTGCATGCTCTTCTGCGCAAACGCCCGGTAGCTCTCGGCATCGCGCGCGGAGATGCGCGCGATGCCCTCGCAGGTGCGATCGAGATCCTTGTAGGAGATGAGCGCGGTCTGATCCTCGAAGATCGTTGCGTGCGGTACGTCGGAGTACCGGTAGGTGAGCCCAAAGCGCGAGAGGAGCCCGAGCTCGTCCTGCGTGAGCAGCGGATTGCCCTGGATCATGATGTGCACGCTCGAGTGCAAGTCGTGCCAGTAGCCGGGCTCGTTGAGCTCACGGGTCGCAACCCCGCCGCCGGGCCAGGCCTTGCGCTCGAGCACCAGAACTTTCTTGCCGGCCTTGGCGAGATAGGCTGCCGCGACCAGGCCGTTATGTCCGGCCCCCATCACCACGATATCGTTTGTCGTAGCCACTTGAAGTTCGACTCCTCAGAATTTCAGGTGCGCGCCTGGCCGCCGTCGGCCAGGATGGTTTGCCCCGTAATGAACGCCGCATCGTCGGAGGCGAGGAAGGACACGACGCCGGCCTGATCTTCAGGCGTTCCGCTGCGCTTGATCGCTTGCAGAGAGGCCATCTCGCGGAAGAAACCTTCCGGGAGCGACGCCGCTGCATTGACCGTGCGGGTGAGCCCAGGGGCTACGCAGTTGATCGTGATGCCGTATTCGCCGACCTCGCCCGCCAAACCGTGTGCGAATCCCATGAGCGCCCCCTTGCTGGTGACGTAGTGCGTCATGTGCGAGGGATTGATGAAGAAGGTCGAGGAGGTGATGAGAATGAGCCGCCCCCATCCGGCCGCGCGCATGCCGGGAAGCAGCGCGTGCGCAAAATGAAACACGGCCTCTTGATTGACCCGCTGCGTGAGCCGCCAATCCTCGGGGGTCAAGTCGGCAAACGGCCGCACGAATTGCACCGCCGCCGAGTGCACGAAGATGCTCGGCGCGCCGGATCGTTCCGCGACCCGCATCGCGCAGGAGCGGATCGCCGCCTCATCGGTGAGATCGCAGCGGACCCAATACGCATCGCCGCCGGCGCTTCGCGCCCCCGCGACGGACTCCGTCCCATCGGCAATATCCGCGATCGCCACGCGGGCGCCCTCGCCCGCCAGCCGTCGCACGATGGCTCGGCCGATCCCGTTGCTGCCGCCCGTGACGATCGCCACTTTGTCGTGGTGTCTCAACATCGCGTCGCGCCCCCATCGATGCAAAAATCCGCCGCGGTCACCCACGTCGATTCATCCGACGCCAGATACACCGCGCACCAGGCGATATCTTCCGGCTGCCCCAGGCGCTTCAACATGCTCTTCGCCATGACGTTCTTGAGGAACTCGGGCTGCTCGATCACCGGACGGGTGGCGCCGGTGACCACCAACGCGGGTGAGATGGTGTTGGCGCGGATCTTGTGGGGTGCGCCCTCGGCGGCGAGCTGGCGCGTCATGGCGAGCACGCCTCCCTTGCCCGCACAGTGCGCGAGCGCGGGCGATCCCGGCAGCGTCACGTGGGCATTGGCGGAGGCGAAATTGACGATCGATCCGCCGCCTCGGGCGATGAGATGCGGCCATGCCGCCTGGCAGAGAAGGAACACCACATCGAGCTCGCCCGCCAGCGTCTTGCGCCAACCCTCCACGAAATCCATTTGCTCGATGGGCGCAAAAGCCCCCCACGCGGCGGCATTCACCAGGATGTCGATGCCGCCGAATCGTGCGACGGTCGCCTCGACCACGCGGCGCGCGTCGGCCGGCTGAGTCAAGTCGCAGGGGTGCACGCTCTCCACGGCGAGACCCTCGCGCCGCGCCAGCTCGAGGCCTTCCTGCGCCGCGCGCGCATCGATGTCGCAACTCATGACCTGTGCGCCGTGCCGTGCGAACATCAGCGCGCATCCGCGTCCGATACCGCTGCCGATCCCGGTCACGATCGCCACTTTTCCTGCCAGCCGGTCGGACCGAGCCGTCGCGATCGTCATGGCTCAGCCCGGGGTCTTTGGAACGTGCCAGTCCCGGAAGCCGTCCTTCAAGATTTGCGCCTCCAGACTGTCCGGGTTCAAGATCGCCGGTCGAGGACTCTCGCGACCCGGCACCGTGTAGTCGTAGATCACCCGCTCGGTCGTCACCATGGTGAAGGTGTCGACCGGATCGTAGAGCCGGTCGCTGCTGGTCTTGATCCTTCGACCCAGCTCGCCCCCGTGCCGCAGGCGCTTGAGATCGTCCAGATCCTTGAACCAATACTGTTCGATCCCGGCATGCTGGCCGACGCCGCCGACTTCGAAGAACGTTCCCTTGAAGATCGCGGGATCCATGGGGAGCTGCGCGTTCTGCACGTACTTGCGCAGGAGGCCCGTGGACCCAAGGGTGTCCATGACGAGCGGCGCGTGCTCCTCGCGCCAGCGGCGCGCGAACTCGCTCTGGGTGAGCTCGGGGCGCTTCTTGATGAAATGCACGAGATTGACGCCGCCGCAGGTGAAATTCGGCATCTCATGGACGACGTGGCCGCAAGTCATCTCGAGAGCGAAGGCCGCGTCGCCGAAATTGTGCGGCTGCATGCGCAGCATGTAGTCGTCGCTTTGATTGGGCCGGATCAGATCCTCGTAGTCCTCGATCCAGTGGTCCGCCATGTTGTCCCATTCCATCGCGGAAAACGGATACATGACGTCGTCATTGCCGATACCGCTCACCGAAAAGTGCTGGACGTAGCGCTTGAAGCTGCGCATCACCGAGGGCGTGGTGATCATCAGCGCGACGTGAATGATGCCCCACTCGTAGAAGTATTTCTCTCGAGTCTCGTGGCGCTTGCGGCGTGCGGCCAGCATGAACTTCATCATGATCTCTGCCCCCTCCTCTATGACTCCGCTCGAGCCGCGGCGGCAGCCCGACGTCACAGTTCTTGTATCGTAATTCAGTTTTACTGTATCGCAATATGATACGACAGTAAAGCCAGGCTATCTCGACAGCGCATCGACCCCGGCCTGGGCGCACTGTTCGTCCTGGGCGCTCTCGGCCCCGCCCACGCCGATCGCGCCTGCGACCCGGCCATCCGCAAGCAGCGGCAAGCCGCCCTTCATTGGAAAGAGCTGCAGCCCCAGGAGCTGCAGCTCGCCCTTATCGAGGCCCGCTCCGATGTCCCCGCTCGGATGTCCGATGCGCAGCGCCGTCTTTGCCTTTTCCTGCGCGGTTTCCACCGCCAGCACCGGAGCCCCTTCCATGCGCGCGAACGCGGTGGGGGTGCCGCTGTCATCGAGCACCCAGACGGCCACGACCCAGTGATTGCGCGCGGCGAGCTCTTCGCAGGCTCCGATCATTTTTCGGGCCGCCGCGACCGACACGGAACGGTGCACCACCCATTGCGCTTCGGGCGGCAGCGCGCCCGCGCTCGACGCCGCGAGGCCCAACGCCGCGGCCATGGCGAGCCGGGCCTTGCGCCTCACCCCTGGCCGCACCAAGAGTGGCCGCACCAGGAGTCGCCGGATCACGGACTGTCCCCACTCTCCAGCGCGCGGATCGCCGCTTGAGCAACCGCGGTATCGCCGCCCCCCTCAACGCCGCTCACGCCGATCGCTCCGATCGTTCGGCCGTTCACGACGATCGGCAGCCCGCCGGGGAGCCCGATCAGATCCGGCGTGGGCGGAGAGCTGCCCGGAGCTCCACCCGAGGCGCGGCGCGCGATCGCCGCGGTGCGCGCCTTCGCTTGCGCAAACTCGATCGACACGTAGGTGGAGTCGTCCATCTTCTCGAACAGCACCAGCGCACCATTCGGCTGTACGATGGCAAACACGGCGCCCTCCGCATGCATTTTGGCCGCCTGCGCCTCGGCCGCCGCCAGGACCTTTTTCGCCTGAGCGAGCGTGATGTTCGACCCGTAAACGGGCGCCGGTTGGGGCGGTGCCGCCGCGGGCGGCTCGGCGGATTGCGCGGGTGCGCCGTAAAGCGCCGCGGTGAGGAACAGCGCAACTGCGGTCTGGGCAACTGTAGTTTGCGCAACTGCGGTTTGCGCGACTTCGGTCTGTTTGAGCACGATGGACTCCGTTGTGATGTCGAGTTGATCAGGCATGCGCCATTCCGAAGGCGATTCCGTATTCGAGTGCTTCGGCGTAGATGTCCACCGTCGGGGGCGCTCCGCCGGCCGCCTGATGGGCGGCCGCCGCGGCCACCCAGGTGTGCAGCTCCAGCGAGCCGATCCCGGCGTGCTCGACCATCCAGGCCGGATCGAGCGCGTCGAACCGCTGCAACTCGCCGGAGCTCATGGTGGCGAGAAACTCGAGATCGACCTCGGGATTGAGCTTGAGGTCGGCTCGAGTGCGCGTACCGTCGATGAGCATCCGGGCTCCTTCGCGATGCATGACCTCGAGGCGTGCCAGCCACTCTGCGCTCGTAAGACCGGTTCCATGGCCGCCGGCGAGTTGATAGCCCGATACTTCGTCGCCGCCGGTTCCGTAGTTCGGATAGTAGCGCAGCGGATTATGCGACATGCCCCCGGAGGCCAGAAAAAGCACACGCTTTTCAAGTCCGGCCGCGAACCGGCCGAGCGCCCGGCCGAGCAAACGCGAGCGCTTGAACGGAACATAGGGCGGCGCGATGCCGTTCACGAAGATCGGGATCGTCGGATAGGCATCGAGCGCGCCGAGGATACGCATCATGGTCTGCGAGAACCCGTGATCGACGGTCATCTGGTACGAGACCGCAAGATCCACGCCCGCCTCCCGCACGGACCCGATGCAGGCCAGAGCGTCATCCGCGGGAACGTTCAGGCGCCCAGCGAAGCCGCCGATGTCGCCCACGGCGCTGCACGCGAGGCCCGCGCAGAACGGCGGCATCAGCTCGAGAAAGAAGCCGTTGTAATGGTCGGGACCGAGGACGAAGACCAGCTCCGGCTCAAAATCGCGCACCGCGCGAGCACGCTCGGCAAAGAGTTGCTCGGTCGCTGCGTGACAGGCGGGCGGGCGCGCATAGCAGTACATGAGCGGCGAGTGAGAGGCGCAAACCAGGGCGACACTCACGGCGCTTCTCCCTCGAGCGGCCCTCGCCCGGTCGGCCGGCTCGAGGGGACCGCTCCGACCGGTCCCGCATTGGTCGCCGCCGTGAAAATACGGCGGATGTGACGTACGGCGATGCGCCAGGTTCCGTCGGCGCACAAGCGATACACATCGTCGAAATCGGCCACGAGATACGGCGTCGCCGGCGTCACCGGCGGCGGCCCGTCAAAGGCGAAGGTCAAGCAGACACTCGTCCCGCGGGCCGCCGTCGGGCTCTCGATGTCGAGCCGCAGGCCGGTGTTCAAATGCCGGCACGTGCGCACGCCCGCCGCCGCGCGCCGCTCGAAGAGCGCGCGGATCGCCGTCCGGCCCTCGGAGCGGCGCCCGCCGTGAGTGTAGAGCGCGTCCTCGGTGAACAGCTCGACCAGCTCGTCGATCCGGTCATGATCGAGGTAATGCGTGAAGCCGGTGTTGAGATCCTCGAGAGCGAGCCGGATCTGAATGCGCAGCAGGCTGTCCATGGGGCTCACCCCGGCTCTCCTTCGGCTCCGATATCGAGCGCTACCAGAAAGCGCGAGACCATGTTGTAGGTCGCAACGACCGCGACGAGCTCCACCATCTGCTGATCGCTCTTGAGCTCTGACCTCACGCGCTCGAAGGTGGCCTCGCTCACCCGGATCCGCCGAGTCATCTCCACGGTCAGATCGAGCACGGCGCGCTCCGCCGCATCGAATCCGTCGGTGTCCTTGAACTTGGCGCCGGCGTTGAGGCTGGTCTGATATGCGCGCAGCGCACGCGCGGCATCCTCGCTGCCGCCGGCCTGCCGGTACAGGGGCAAGTGCTGCTCGAGCTCATATTCGGCGCCGTTCAGCACGGCGACCGCGCAGATCGCGAGCTCCCGGAGCTGCGCGGCGAGGGTAAGACCCGTGCGAACCGCCCCCAGGTGCGCATTCCAACCGCGCGCGAGCGCCGGGCTCACGAGCAACATGCGGTCCAGGTTGAGAAGCGGCCCGCCCCGCCGCGCGCGGATCGTTGCGACGAGATCCGAGGGCCCCGCCTCGGAATCCGACACGTAGGGGACGCGCGGCACGGCGGCTACACCCACGTCACGCTGTTCGTGAGCGTGCCGAGGCGCTCGATAGACACCTCGATCGGGCCGCCGAAGCGGTTCAGATCGACATTCTGTACGGCGCCGCCCCCGGCTGATTTCTTGAGCGCGGTGCCGAGCGAGACGATGTCGCCCGGCCAGAGCGTCAAGTAGTGCGACAGGAAGGCGAGCACCTGCGGCACCTTGTAGAAGAGATTGGCGGTGTTGTCATCGGTGACGAGGTTACCCTGGTGCACGCAACGCACGTTGAGATCGTGGGGATCGGGGATCTCCTCTTTGGTGACCAGCCACGGACCCATGCACGCGAAGGTATCGCTGCACTTGTAGCGCCCGGGATAGCTGACCCACGTATCGACATGCTGGACCGCTCGCGGGTCATCGGCGTGCGGATGAATCGCGCGGTAGTGAAACGTGTCCTCGCCGCGCATTGTCGGCGAGGTGATGTCGTTGTGAATGGTGTAGCCGAATACATGATCGTAGGCGTCGTGCTCGCTGATGTTCTTGGCCGTCGCGCCGATCACCAGCGCCAGCTCGGGCTCCGGATGTGTGCGGCCGTATTCGGCGCGGCATTCGATCGCGCCGCCGTGTCCGAGCAGGGCGCTCGCGGGCTTCATGAACATTGCCGGGTGGCTCGGCCCCTGCATGATGCGCTCGGCATTCGCGCTGTTGTTGAGCGCCAGACAACAGATCTTGGACGGCCGGCGCACGGGCGCATGCCAGAGAACCTCATCGGGCGCAAAGCGCTCGCCGGGTGCCGCTCCGCACGAATAGGACTTCAGGAACTCCTCGACGCGCGCGCGCGCCGGCGCGCCCCCCTCGATCAAGTCGAGCATCGTGTGCCGCTGCCGATCGGGCGCGCCGTCGGGTGCCGA
>JBEKVP010000120.1:0-7065 GCA_049513935.1 Steroidobacteraceae bacterium | reverse complement strand
AGGATCGCCGATTTGGGATTCCGACCGCAGATCGTCACCGGGCAGAACGCCGACGCGCTCGCCGAGGCCGAGCGGCGCAGCCTCCTCAAGCGGCTCGCCGTGGCCGGTGCCGGCATGATGCAGGTCATGATGTTCGCCGTGGCGCTCTATGTCGGAAACTCGCAAGGCATGGATCCCGAGATTCGCAGCTACTTGCGGATCGTGAGCCTGCTGGTCGCCACGCCCGTGATGCTCTACGGCGGGTGGCCGTATTTCACCAACGGCGCGGCGTCGCTCGCGCACCGCGCGATCACGATGGACGTGCCCGTGAGCCTCGCTCTGATCCTCGCGTACGGCGCGAGCGTATTCAACACGTGGCGCGGCGCGGGCGAGGTCTATTTCGACTCGGTCACCATGTTCATCTTCTTTCTCACGGTCGCGCGCTATGTGGAAATGGTCGCACGCCACCGGAGCACGCAGGTGAGCGACTCGCTGAGCCGCATGCTGCCGCTCATCGCGCACCGCCTCTCGAGGGCCGACGGCGCGAGCGGCGAGAACGTCGAGGATGTCGCGGCGGTGCGGCTCGAGGCGGGCGACCGGCTCTTGATCCGCAGCGGCGAGATCGTACCGGCCGACGGGCAGGTCGCGGCCGGCGCCTCCCAGTTCGACGAATCCATGCTCACCGGAGAATCGCTCCCGGTCGAGCGGGCGCTCGGACAGCTGCTTGCCGCCGGCACCGTCAACCTCGGCGCGCCGGTCGAGATGCGGGTGAGCGCCACGGGCGGCGCGACCGTGCTGGCGGGCATCGTCAATCTGCTGCATCGCGCGCAGTCGGAGCGGCCGCGCATCACGCGGGCCGCCGATCGCATGGCGAGCCGCTTTCTCGTTTGCGTCCTGCTGGTTGCGGCTGCCGTCTGCGCAGCGTGGTGCGTGCACGATGCCAGTAGGGCGTTCGACGCGACGCTGGCGGTGCTCGTGGTCGCCTGCCCCTGCGCTTTCTCGCTCGCCACGCTCGTGGCCGTGGCGAGCGCCAACGCCGCGCTCGCCCGCCGCGGCGTCCTGGTGACGCATCCGGACGCCATCGAAAGCCTGAGCAAGGTCACCCACGTGGTGTTCGACAAGACCGGGACGCTGTCGAGCGGACGGCTCTCAGTCGCCGATTGCACCGCGCTCGGCGCGCTCTCCGAACGCGAGTGCCTGCAGATCGCCGCGGCGCTCGAGCTCGCCTCCGAGCATCCGATCGCGCGCGCCTTCGATCCGCGCCCGGAAAAAAGCGCGCGTGAAGTGCGCAGCGTCGCCGGCGGCGGCGTGGAAGGGATCGTCGAGGGCAGGCGCTATCGCATCGGGACGCGAGGTTTCGCGACGTATGCCGGCAGCCAGGCCGCCGCGGCCGACGACGGTGCGATCGTGCTCGCGCACGAGGGCGTGCCGCTCGCGGCGTTCACCGTCGAGGATTCGCCGCGTCCCGAGAGCCCCGGGGCCGTGGCGGAGCTGCATCGGCTCGGACTGTCCGCGGAGATCTTGAGTGGTGATGCATCCGGGGCGGTGTCGCGACTCGCGCGACGCTGCGGGATCGAGACCTGTTTCGCGCGCCAATTGCCCATCGACAAGCTCGAGCGCGTCCAGGCGCTCACACACACCGGCGAGTTCATCGCCATGGTGGGCGACGGCATCAACGATGCGCCCGTGCTCGCAGGCGCCGGGGTGTCGATCGCCATGAGCCGTGGATCCGCCCTCACCCTGGCGAGCGCGGATCTCATCCTGGTCGGCGATTCCCTGCAGGCGCTCCCCGCCGCGTTCCGGCTGGCACGCCGTGCGAATCGAGTGGTCCGCCAGAACCTGCTCTGGGCGGGCGCCTACAATCTCGTGTCCATGCCCCTGGCGGCGCTCGGTTGGGTGCCGCCGTGGGCCGCGGCCATCGGCATGTCGTCGAGCTCGATCCTGGTGGTCCTCAATGCACTGCGCCTCATGCGCACCGGTCGGTCCGATCCGCGTCGGGGCTCGCGCGCCGCGGCGCGGGCGCTGCAAGCTTTTCCCGTGTCCCCATCCGCTCCGTTGCGTGAGGTTGCCCCATGACCATCGTCTACATCCTGATTCCGGTGAGCCTGGTGCTCGTGGGCTTGGGTGTCTTTGCGTTCTTCTGGGCGGTGCGCGCCGGACAGTTCGATGAGCTCGATGCGGCCGCCTGGGAGATCCTGGTGGACGATCGCAACGAATCGGGGCCGAACTCGCGGCAGCCGAGCCCGGCGCACCCGAGATCGCCGGAATAGGGATGGCGACCGCCCTGTGCAGCCCGCTCTCGCTCTCCGCCGCGTTCGTCGTGGGCATGGCCGGGAGCGTGCATTGTGTTGCGATGTGCGGCGGAATCTCCGGCGCGCTCGCGATGCGCAGCCGCAATGGCGCGGCCGCGGCGGCGTCTCAGGGGCTTCTTTATCAGGCCGGCCGCCTGACGAGCTACGCCCTGGCGGGCGCGATCGTTGGCGCAGTCGGCGGCTTCATGGGTACCCTCTTCGATTTTGACCGCGTTGCGCTCGCCGCCAGAGTGCTTTCCGGACTGGTCCTCATCGCGGTCGCGCTGGGACTGCTTCTACGCACGCGTCCGCTCGCGGGGGTCGAGCGGCTCGGTGCGCGGTTTTGGAGCGCCATCGCGCCGCTCGCCCGCAAGCTGCCGAGCCGGGATCCCGCGCGGTCGCTCCTCCTCGGCTTGCTGTGGGGATGGTTGCCCTGCGGATTCGTCTATTCGATCCTGTTGTTCGCGGCGCTCTCGGGAAATCCGCTCAAGGCCGCGGCGCTGATGCTGTGCTTCGGAATCGGGACCGCCCCCGCCGTGTTCGGCGCCGGCTTGATCGGGGCCCAGGCGAAGCGCGCCGGCATGGCGCGCGGTCTGCATACCGCCGCCGGCTGGCTGCTGCTCCTGTTCGGCGCGCTAACCATCGCCGGGCCTTTCGGCCCGGCGCATCATCACTGAGCGGCAGCCCTTAGGCCGCGGCGCGCCGCGCCGGAGCGTCCTCGAGGGCGCGCGCGAGCACGTCCTCGATCTTCTCGGCCCACACGAACTCGAGCCGGTTGCGCACGCTCTCGGGAATGTCCTCGAGATCGCGGCGGTTGCGCGCCGGCAGGATCACGGTTCGGATACCGGCCCGGGCGGCGGCCACGCACTTTTCCCTGATGCCTCCGACCGGGAGCACCACGCCGCGCAGGCTGATCTCGCCGGTCATGGCGACGTCCGCGCGCACCGTGCGCCGTGTCAGAAGCGAGGCGAGCGAGGTGGCGATGGCGACACCGGCGCTCGGGCCGTCCTTCGGGATCGCACCGGCCGGCACGTGAATGTGCAAATCGCAGCCGTCGAGGACATCCGGGTCGATGCCGAGCCGCTCCGCCTGGGATTTCACCAAGGTGACCGCGGCCTGCGCGCTTTCCTTCATCACATCGCCGAGCTGCCCGGTAAGGATCAGCTTGCCGGAGCCCTTCACGCGGCTCGATTCGATGAACAGAATATCGCCGCCCGCCGGCGTCCACGCGAGCCCGGTGGCGACGCCCGGGACGCTGGTGCGCAGCGCCACATCGTTCTCGAAGCGCGGGGCGCCCAGGATCACGGCCACATCGGCGGTGTCGATCGTCACGCTCGAGGCGCGGCCCGAGGCGATCGATACGGCGGCGTTGCGCAAGAGCGCGCCGATCTGCCGCTCGAGGTTGCGTACGCCGGCTTCGCGGGTGTAGTCGACGATGACGCGGCGCAACGCCTCGTCCGAGACTTTCACTTGCTCGGCGGTCAAGCCGTTCGCCGTCAATTGCCGCGCGAGCAGATAGCGCCGCGCGATCTGCAACTTCTCCTCCTCGGTGTAGCCCGCGAGCTCGATGACCTCCATGCGGTCGCGGAGCGGCGCCGGGATCGCGTCGAGCACGTTCGCGGTGCCGATGAACAGCACCTTCGACAGATCGAAGGGCACGCTCAGGTAGTTGTCGCGGAACGTGTTGTTCTGCTCCGGATCGAGCACCTCGAGAAGCGCCGAGAACGGGTCACCTTGATGGCTCGCGGAGAGCTTGTCCACCTCATCGAGCATGAGCACCGGATTGCGGGTGCCGGCCTTGCGGATCGCCTGCACGATGTTGCCCGGCAGAGAGCCGATGTAGGTTCTGCGATGGCCTCGAATCTCGGCCTCGTCGTGCACGCCGCCCAGGCTCACGCGCCGGAACTTGAGCCCCAGCGCCTTGGCGATGCTCTGGCCGAGCGAGGTCTTGCCGACACCCGGCGGCCCGACGAAACATAGGATCGGACTGCGGCCCTCCGGGTTGAGCTTGCGCACCGCGAGAAACTCGAGGATGCGGCGCTTGACCTTCTCGAGGCCGTAGTGATCCTCGTCCAAGATCGCGCGCGCGCGCTCGATGTCGTGCTGCTCCGGGTCGATCTTCGACCATGGCATGGCCACGAGCCAGTCGAGATAGGTGCGCGTCATGGAGTACTCGGCGGCACCCTCGGGCATGCGCTCGAGGCGCGCGAGCTCGCGCTGCGCCTGCTCTTCCGCCTCCGGCGGCATCGCCGCGTCGGCGATCGCTTTCTTGAGATCCTCGAGCTCGGCGCCGGATCCACTTTTCTCGCCGAGCTCTTTCTGGATCTGATGCAAGCGCTCGCGCAGCACCGCCTCCTTCTGGCGCTCATCGAAGGCCTCGCGCGTGCGCTCGTCGATCTGGCGCGACACCTTGAGCACCTCGATGCGGCGGTTCAGGAGCGCCAGCACGCGGTCGAGACGCGCCTTGAGATCGAAGGTCGCCAAGATCTCCTGCTTCTCCTCGGCCTTCAAGTCCATGAAGCTCGCCACGATGTCGGCGAGCGTCGGAATCGCCTCGATGGCACGGATCGCGTTGCCGAGCTCGGCGGGGGCCTGGGGCAGAAGCTGCGCGGCCTCGAGCGCGCGCTCGCGCAGCGCGACGCCGCGCGCCTCGACCTCGCGGTCGAGGACGGTCGGCTCGCGGTGCGGTTCGATGCGCGCGACCAGGAACGGATCGCGGCTCACGGTCTCGAGCAACGTGAAGCGTTGCTCGCCCTGCGCGATGAGGTGGTGCGTGCCGTCGGCGGCGGTGACGAACCGCACGATCGAGGCGACGGTTCCCACGCGATGCAGCTGCTCGGGACCGGGGTTGTCGCTTGGCTCCGACTGCAGGACCAAGCCCACGCGCCGGTTAGTACGCACCGCCTCCTGGGCGGCCGCCAGAGCACGCTTGCCGGTCAGGCTGATGGGCAAGACGACGCCCGGAAACAGCACGGTGTCGCTCACCGGCAGAATGATGAGAACATCCTCCGGCAGGACGGTGCCGGTCGTCCGGGTTGCGGCTGTGTTCATGGTCTCCTCGGTGCTGCTCATAGGCTCGTCTCCTTGAGGCGCAGGAATAGATACCCGCGATCGAGCCGAAGCTCGAGCAGCGCGTAGCTGCCGGGAGGCAAATCGAAGCGCCGCCGCATGCGGCCGTAGGGAATCTCCAGCCGCACCACCTCGGCCCCGGCCCCGAAGGCGGGCGGGGATACCGTGGTCTCGACCAGGAGCCCCGAAGGCGTGATCTGGGCGACTACGTCCTCGGCACGGGCGCCCGGCAAGGCCACCGTGATCTCGATCTCCCGGCCGATGCTCAAAATGTTGGCGGGAGGCTCCCACACAGGAGCCGCCGCCGGTGCGGCCAACAGCTCGTAGAAACGCCGGTGGCTACGCTCCGCCTCGTCGAGGCGCGCGCAGGCTTCGGCCCACATCCAAGATCTTCGGCGCGTCGCATTCATGATTCGTTACCCTGTCCCCGTGTCTCCGAACAGTGAGGGCGGCAGAGTTCGAGTTCAAGGTTTGAGGGGAGGCTGTGCCCGGTCGGCGACCCGTACGGTGTAGCCGCCGGATTTCTCGTCGGCGCGCAGGATCAGAAGACCGCGCTTTTCGGCGTCAGCGAGCAAGTCGTTGAACGAACGAAAGCCGTAAAAGCGTTCGTTGAAACCGGGATGCCGCCGCTTGATGGCTTGCTTGATCATCGATCCCCAGATGGGCTCGGTCTCGCCGCGCTCCTCGCTCACGGCGTCCAGGGTCTCGACCACGAGGTCGAGCGCCGCGGTCGGGTCCGGCGCCTTGCTTTCGGCCGGTGCGCTCTCGACCGGTGTGCTCTCAGCCGCCGCGCTCGCCGGGCGCGCGGCCGGGGCCACAGCGGCTGCCGGGGCCGCCGGCCGGCGACGCGAGCGTTCCTTGCGCACGAGATCGTCGTAATAGATGAACTCGTCGCAGTTATTGAGGAACAGATCGGAGGTCGAGTTCTTGACCCCGATCCCGATGACCGTCTTGGCGTTCTCCCGCAGCTTGCTCACCAGCGGCGAGAAATCCGAATCGCCGCTGATGATGACGAACGTATCGACGTGGCTCTTGGTGTAGCACAGGTCGAGGGCATCGACGACCATGCGGATGTCGGCGGAGTTCTTGCCCGACTGGCGCACGTGCGGAATTTCGATGAGCTCGAACGCGGCCTCGTGCAAGCCGCGCTTGAAATCCTTGTAGCGGTCAAAGTCGCAGTACGCCTTCTTGACGACGATGTGGCCCTTCAACAGCAGACGCTCGAGAACCTTCTCGATGTCGAAGCTCGGATACTTGGCGTCGCGCGCGCCGAGGGCGATGTTCTCGAGATCGAGAAATACGGCCATCGTGGCGTCGGTGGTCGGGTTGGGCATGAGCCATCTTACCAGCGCGGAGCCGTGAAGTGCGCTGGAACCCGCTAGAACCAGTTGTAGTTGAAGCTGACGCTGACCCGCTCGCCGCGCGCGAGATTCGGGCTCACCTCATGACGCAGCCAGCTCTCGAACAAGACCAGCCGGCCGCTTGCGGCGGGCACCGTGATCCACGTCTGATTGGCGGGACGGGCATCCGCTTTGCGCGGCGGGGCGGCCATGAAGCGATCGAGGCGCGGGTCCTCGAATTTGATGCCGGGACAGCCGCGCGGCGCGTCGACATAGTAGGTGCCGCTCAACGTCGACCGGGGGTGCAGGTGCAGGACGTGTACGCTGCCCCGCGCCATGATGTTGACCCAGCAGTCGGTCATGGCAAGCTCGCGGCCGCGAACGTC
>JBEKVP010000119.1:0-7087 GCA_049513935.1 Steroidobacteraceae bacterium | reverse complement strand
CACGCGGCTGCGCGACTTCGTCGCCGTTGGCGCGCGCCCGTTCATCGCATTCACGCTCGGCGTGCTCGTGAACGTGGTGCTGGGATTTTTCCTATCGACTCGAGTGTTCGGCGACTTCTGGAGCCGGCTGGGGCAATGAGCTCTGCGCCCTCGAACTCTGCGCCCTCGAACTCTGCGCCCTCGAACTCTGCGTCCTCGAACTCTGCGTCCTCGAACTCTGCGTCCTCGAACTCTGCGTCCTCGAACTCTGCGTCCTCGAACTCTGCGTCCTCGAACTCTGCGTCCTCGAGCCCGCCGCGGCGGAGTCCGGCGCGCCCGATCCCGGCAACGGTCGCTTGCGCGGCGTGCGTGCATTTCACGAACGACCCCGCTTTCTTGGAGGGCGCCCTGCCCGCGCTTCGGACCTTGAGCTCCGCACATGCGGCGGTACGCTCGAATGACGGGCTCTGCGCCGTGCACGAACGCTATGTGGCGGCGTCGAGCGCCTGCGCTTCCTACGCCGCTTCCACCTCGACCAGGCAGTCGTAGAACAGCGGCGCCCGGCCCATGTCGGTGAGCTGGTCGCTGCGCGTGAGCTCATTCGCGTTCTTGCCGTCGCGGGCGAGCTTTTTCCACCACACCGAGAGCGCGACAACCACGCCCCGGCGCGCGCGATCGCTCACACGCGCGCGCAATCGCAGGCTGCCCCGCTCGTTGAAGACGCGCACGTAGCCCCCGTCCGCTACGCCGCGCGCGGCGGCGTCGTCAGGGTGGATATCGAGCCAGGGCTCGCCCTCGACGGCGCGCAGACTCGCCACGTTGACGAAGCTCGAGTTCAGGAAATTGCGCGCCGGCGGCGAGATCATGGCCAGGGGGAAGCGGCGCGCGAGCTCGGAGCGCGTATCCTCGAGCGGCGCGATGTAAGCGGGCAGCGCATCGAGCCCGAGCGCGAGCGCGGCCGTCGAGTAGAACTCCACTTTGCCCGATGACGTATGGAACCCACCCTCCGCGAATCGCGCGACGCCTTTGGCTGCGCCAAAGCGCTTCCAGCCCTCCGCCCGGACGGCGTCGAAATCCCAGTCTTCCGCGACCGCGCACTGCGCGATGGCCGCATCGGAATCGGCGAAGCACGGATCGGTGAATCCCATTGCGCGGGCGAGCAGGCGGAAGATCTCGGTGTTCGGTTTGGCCTCGCCCAGGGGATCGATCGCCGGGTTGTTGGCGACCATGTAGTAGTGGCCGTAGGGTCTGACCACATCGAGGTGCTCGAGCTGCGTCGTCGCGGGCAGCACGATGTCCGCGTAATCGGCCGTATCGGTGCGAAACTGCTCGAGAACGACGGTAAACAAGTCCTCGCGCGCGAAACCGCGCGCCACGCGCGCGGAATCCGGAGCGACCGCCACGGGATTCGAGTTGTAGACGACGAGCGCGCGGACCGGCGGCGCGGCTTCCGCGAGCGCGACACCGATGGTCGACATGTTGATGGTGCGCGGCGTGCGCCCGCCGAGCAGATCCGGGCGCGACAGCGCCGCGTTGTCGATCGTGAAATTGCCGCTGGTGGAAAGAAAGATCCCGCCGGCCGCGTCGCGAAACGCGCCCACGAGGGCCGGCAGGCAGGCAATATTGCGCATCGCCATGCCGCCGCCGCGCACGCGCTGCAGACCGTAGTTGGCGCGGATCAGCGCCGGGCGCGTGCTCGCGTAGTCGCGGGCGAGCCCCTCGATCTCGCCTTGGGTGATGCCGCAGATCGAGGCTACCCGGCCCGGATCGAACTCGCGCGCTCGCTCGCGCAGCGCCTCGAAGCCCAACGTATGGCGGCGCACGTACTCGTGGTCGATGAGATCGTCGCGGATCAGGACGTGCATCAGGCCGAGTGCGAGCGCGCCGTCGGTCCCCGGCAGCAACGCGATGTGCTGGTGACACTTCTCGGCGGTGAGCGAGCGGTAGGGATCGATGGCGATGAGGCGCGCCCCGCGGCGCTTCGCCGCCTGGGCGCGCGCCCAGAAATGCACGCTCGAGGTGATGGCGTTGCATCCCCAGAAGATGATGAGCTGCGCCTCATCGGCCGATTCCAGATCGACGCCGATGCTCGGTCCCAAGGTGATCTTGTGTCCGGCGGTGCCGGCCGAAGCGCAGATGGTCCGATCGAGGAGACTCGCGCCGAGCTGATGAAAGAACCGCTGCGCCATCGATTCGCCCTGCACGAGCCCCATCGTTCCAGCGTAGCTGTAAGGCACGATCTGCTCGGGATCCTCCGCGGCGATCGCCGAGAGGCGCGCGGCGATCGTCGAGATGGCTTCCCCCCAGCCGATTCGCTCGAAACGCCCCTCCCCCTTCTGACCCACGCGGCGCAGCGGATGGAGCAGCCTATCCGGATGGTAGGTACGCTCGGTATAGCGCGCGACTTTCGTGCACAGCACACCGGCGGTCGGCGCATGCTCGGCCGAGCCCATCACTTTGAGCGCGATCCCGTCCTTCACATGTACGTCGAGCGCGCAGGTGTCCGGGCAATCGTGCGGGCATGCGCCCTTGACGATCTTGACGCCGGTTTCGGCCGCCTGCCGCGTCATGCCGGATAGCCCGTTTCGAGAATGCGGCCGAGAAACGTTTCGCACTGCGCAAGCTGCTCGAGCGCGACGAACTCGTTCGGGCGATGCGCCTCGGCGATGTCGCCCGGGCCCAGGATGACCGTCGGCACACCCATCTGCTGGAACAGCCCCGCCTCGGTGCCGTAAGACACCTTCCCGGTCGAGCTGCTCCTCGCGAGTCGCATCGCCCATTGCACGATGGCATCGCTCTCGGCGGCAGCCAAGCCGATCGTCTGGCTGACCCATTCGAGGTCGATCCCGGCCTGCGGCTCGATCGCGCGCATCTCCCCTGCGAGCTCCTGCGCATACGCCTGGATTTCCTGATACAGGGCGTCGGCCGACGCCTGCGGCAAGGTGCGCATGTCGAACTGGAACTCGCAGTCCTTCGGTACGACGTTGGAGGCGATCCCGCCGCGGATGAGTCCGGTGGAGAGCGTCGTAAAGGGCACCGTGAAACCGAGGTCGCGCTTCTCGAATTGCGCCAGGCGATCGGCGATTTGCCGGATGTACACGATCAGCCGCGCCGCATACTCGATGGCGTTGACGCCGTAGGTCACATAGCTCGAATGCGCCTCGCGTCCGCGCACCGCGCAGCGGAATCTATTCATCCCCTTATGCGCGATGATGGGCTGCATCGAGGTGGGCTCGCCCACGACGCATCCAGCCGGCTTGATGCCGTTCTCCTCGAGATCCCGGATGAGGCCGCGCACGCCGATGCAGCCCACTTCCTCGTCGTAGGAAAGTGCGTAGTGGAGCGGTGCATCGAGCCGCCCGGCGTTGAGCGCATCGAGGAACTTGGGTGCCTGGGTGAGCGCGACGCCGATGAAGCCTTTCATGTCGGCCGAGCCGCGCGCATAGAGCTTGCCGTCGCGCTCGACGGCGGCGAACGGGTCGGTGGCCCAGTTCTGCCCGTCGATCGGCACGACGTCGGTGTGGCCCGAGAGGATCAAGCCGGGCATGGCGGACTCGCCCAAGGTTGCGAACAGGTTGGCTTTCTTGCCCGAGGCGTCGTGCGTGAGACGGGTCTTCGCGCCCAGCTTCGCGAGATAGTCCCGCACCCACTCGATCAGCCCGAGATTCGAGTCGCGCGACACGGTCTGAAAGGCGATCAGGCGCTCGACCATGGCGCGCGCGGCGGCGCTCGGCTCGGCGGAGTGGGCGGCGGTGTCCATGATCGTTCCCCGAAGATAAAATGTGATTTTACTCCAAGAGCCCCCGCGCACGGCGCCAGATAGGGGCGCCCGGCGAGGGGCGCCCGGCCAGGGGCGCCCGGCGGCAGGGGACGCCCGGCGAGGGGCACCCGGCCAGGGGCGCCCGGCGGGGGCGCCCGGCGAGCGGCCCTGGTTGGGCGCCGCCCGGCCGGCGCCGTCTAGACTCCCGGGACGATCCTCACGTCGCGGATCGCGCCGCCCTTCAGCACTGCGAACGCCGCCTGATAGGCGGGACTCTCGTGCGCGGCAATCGCCTGGGCCACCGACTCGAATTCGATGATGACGATGCGCTCGGATTGTCCCGCTTCGTAAACTTGAGATGGCATGCCGCGTGCGAGAAAGCGCCCGCCGGCCGCTTCGATCGCGGGGCCGGCGAGCTTCGCGTAGGCCGCGAGCTTCGCGGGATCAGTGATCTCGCGGTAGCAGGACACGAAATATGCTTTTGCCATGCTGACTCCCAGTGGATCAATCGGTCTTGGGTTGCCATTCCGGCAACCCAGTGTGCCAGAAGATGAAGGCGATCTCGTCCGCGGTGAGCGCGTCGGTCTGCGATTTGGTCGAGCCGATCCCGTGACCCGCTTCCTCATCAATGCGCAGCAACACGGGTCGCGACGTCCCGGATGCCTGCAAGGCGGCCGCAACCTTCGCCGGTTCCCAGGGCGAGACGCGCGGATCGTTGAGCCCGGTCGTCACCATCACGGCGGGATACTCGACGCCCTTCTTGATGTGTCCCACCGTGTCCATGGCGGCGAGATTGGCGAAGCCCGCCTCGGTCGTGATCGTCCCGAATTCGGGGACATTGGCCGGGCCGCCGGGTGTGAACTCGGACCGCAACGTATTGCCGTCCGGAACCAGATCGATGACGCCGGCAAACAGGTCGGGACGCTCGGTGAGGGCACGGCCCATGGTGATGCCCCCGGCCGAGCCGCCGATGATGAACAACCGATCTTTCTTGGTGGTGCCGCGGCCGATGAGGAATTCGCTGCAGGCGATGAGATCTTCCCAGGTGTGGTGCTTGTTCGCATCCTTGCCGCCGAGGCGCCATGCTTCGCCGAGCTCACCGCCCCCGCGCACGTGGCAGATGCCGTAAGTGATGCCCTGGCGCATCGCCGCCGCGCGGCGGATGCTGAAGTCGGCGAGCTCGGAGATTCCATAGGATCCGTACGCCTCGATCAGCGTGATCTGTGGACCCTTGGCGTTCTTGGGCTCGATCAGCGACAAGGGCACCCGCACGCCGTCCGCCGCGGGCGCTTCGAGATCGCTGACCGCATATTTTGCCGGATCGATGTCGCCGCGGGTACCGATCTTGAGGTCGCTGAACGTTTTGGTCGCCGGACGGTAAGCGTACAGGCCAGGCGGCACGACCCAACTGGAGAGCTTGACGGTAACGCCCGCGGCGCGCGAGTCGGTGAAAGCCTCGTCGATGTGTCCCTCGAAAGGCAGCGAGACCTCCTCGATGGCCGTCCCTCCCTTCGCAATCCGCAGCAGCTGCGAATACGCGCCGCGCCGGGCAAGCACGTAGAGCGCATCCGCGGCCGCGTGAATCCCTTCGATCACACGCTCGGGCAGGTTCGGAACGAGCACCGAGGCGGACGCGAGCGGCAGTCCCGCTTTGACCGCGAGCACTTTGAACGTCGGAGCATCCTTGTGCGAGAGCAGAAAAATCTCCGGCCCTCGCATGTCCATCCCGGTGATCTCGTCCTCGCGTACGATGAACGGCGTCCAGACGGCTTTCGGGTCGCTCACCCGCGCGGCCGGTGTCAGCCACACCGCGAGTTCGTTCTGCACGCCGTTGATCGAGAGCGCCGCCGCCATGGGCGCGCCGACGGTCGCTATGATCGCGGGAAATTCGGCCGGCTTGAATGCCGGACCGTGGCCGACGGTGGTTCCGAGCACCGCAACCGGTGCTGACTTCAAATCCCACGAGTCCGCGGTGGAGTCCTTATATTTGGCGGTCGGCGGATCGCCCGGCGCCGGCTTTCTCAACCGTATGAAGTACAGCGTGCGCGAGTCCTCGCTCCACGCAGTGGCTCCGAATTGCGCCCGATCGATGGGCCCGGCGAGCTTCGCGCTGCTCGCGCTGTCGAAGACCGAGAGCATCGCATCCTCGGAGCCTCCCTCGGAGATGCCCACCGCGACCTTGGTGCCGTCCGGAGAGGCGAGAAAGTAGTTGATCGCGAACGGCTTGCCGCCATTGGCCGCGCGCAGCGCCGCCACGTCGACGAGCTTGCGCGTACCCGACCCGTCCGCAACGATGAGATCGAAGTTGTCGGAGCCGGGGGCGCGCTCTTCGTAAAAGGCCCGCCCTCCCAGGAGGGCGTAGCCTTGGATCAGGCCGAAGCTCGCCGAGAACGCCGCCACCTCGCTCTTCAACCGGGAGAGCGGAGTGATCTCATCCAGCCGGGAGCGTGTGTAGACACCTTGCGCCTTCATCCAGGCGATCGTCGCCGGATCCAGGGCTTCCATGTAGCGGTACTCGTCGGTGACGGATCGACCCCACAGGATTTCCGTCACGGGCTTGACCGGCGCCGCGGGGGGCATCGCGAGACCGAGGACCTGCGTGGCGCCGGCCACGGCGGCCGCAGCCAGAATGAGCACAGTCTTTCCCGCCTTCATGAGTTTGTCGTCGCGCATCTCGTCTCGTCTTCCTCACAGCCCGGATAAACGAAGGCCGGCATACTAATGGGCGACGGCTCGCCAGACAATGCGAGCAGACGTGCTGCCGGGGGCGACGGAAGGTATCCATGCGGCTTGCTGCACTGCCGCGTTCCCCCGGTCTGGTGTCAAGGCAGGCCTCCGCCGGAGCCGAAACGCACTTTGACCGGGGAACGGGCTATAGATTTCCGCGCCGCAGCCGAAAAACAAGAGAGATCGGACGGACTCAACCGGAGCATCGGATGCCCTCAAGTTACAACGCCTGGTTGGTTGCGCTATCTGTTGGCGTCGCCATTTTGGTGTCGTTCACCTCGCTGCGCCTCGCCGGCCGCGTGGCCGGGGCGAGCCCGAGCGCCGGCCGAACGTGGCTGGTGTTCGGCGCGATCTCGATGGGTGTGGGCATCTGGTCCATGCACTTCATCGGTATGCTGGCGTTTTCTACGGCAATTCCCCTGCGCTACGACGTCGGCCCGACCCTGGCATCGCTTTTCCTCGCGGTCCTCACCTCCGGGTTCGCCATCAAGATCGCAAGCCGCCCGAGTCTCGATCTCGCGCGACACACGCTCTGCAGCCTGATCATGGGCTCCGGCATAGTCGCCATGCATTACATCGGGATGAGGGCCATCCCGATAGTTCCCGCCATCACTTACGACC
>JBEKVP010000118.1:0-7089 GCA_049513935.1 Steroidobacteraceae bacterium | reverse complement strand
AGAACTGGCTCTGGGTGCGGACGACTTGCTCGCCCGGATCGACCGTCTGATTGCTGTTCGAATCCAGGAAGACGATCCAGCCGTTTTGCCAGGCTGTGCCGCCGCTGCAGGTCGGGTTCGCCGATGTGGCATTGCTCGAGGCGCACACGGTCACGGGTAAACCCTGTTTCACGGCCTCGCTGCGGGCGAACTGCATGTCGCCGAGCAGCCCGTTGACTTCCGTGGAGATCCGGTTCGAGACGGTCACATACTTGAACGAGGGGATGCCGATCGCGAGGAGGATCGCGACGATGCCCATCGTGATGATGAGCTCCGTCATCGTGAAACCGGAGGCGGGCCGCTTGGATATCATCCCATCCATGGGCGGGCATCCTAATGAAGCAAACTTGCTTGAAACTGTCGGCGGACCCAGAAAATGATTAAATTGCGACGTATTTCACGAATCCGTCGCCGCGCAGCGTCAGGAACTCGTGTTTGGTCTATTGACGCGCGGTAAAAATGCGATCTTGTTGGCAAGCGGCCGAACCATATGTCAATCGCGCACAGCCACCCCCGGTCGGGGGGCGCTCCGGCGGCGCCGTGATCGTAAATCAGGGGAACCGCACCAGCACCTTCGTGCCGATGCCGTTCGCGCCCGCCCCGATGCTGACCGAGGCGTCGTACAAACGCGCGATCTCGTCGACGATCGCGAGCCCGAGGCCGCTGCCGTGCCCGGGCGAGTTGGGAAGCCGGTAGAAGCGCTGCTTCACGCGTTCGCGCGCGCTTTCCGGAATGCCGGGGCCGGTGTCCTCGACGGCGACGAAGCGTTTTCCACCGCTTTCGCCCGCGCTCACCGTGACCGTGCCTCCCGCGGGGGTGTACTTGAGCGCGTTGTCGACCAGATTGCTCAGCAGGTCATCGAGCAGCGAGGGATCGGCGATCAGGGTAACCGGCTGCACTTCCACGCCGAGATCGATGTCCGAGCGCAGGGCGCGGTCGAAGAACTTGGCGACCACTTCGCCGACGATCGTGTCGAGCGCGACCGCTTGATTCTTGGGGACGAGGTTCACGGAAGGGTCGGCGCGCGCCAGCATCAGGAGCTGATTGGCCGAGTGCGCCAGCTGGCGTATCGCTTCCTGCAAGGTCGCGAGGCGGTTGCGGATGGGAGCGGCCGCGGGTTCCGCAGCCAGCAAGTCGAGTTGCGCCTGCATGCCCGTGATCGGGGTGCGCAATTGATGGGCCGTGTTGGCGATGAACTGCTGCTGGAACTGTACCGAGGTATGCAGCATCTGGAACAGGCGGTTGAGCGTGACCACGACGGGCGCAATCTCCCGAGGCACGCTGGCCTCGTCGATCGGGCGCAGATCGTGCGCGGAGCGGCGCGCGATCTCGTCGCGCAGCCTTTTGATCGGACGCAGCCCGAGCTGGATGCCGACCCACACGAGCACCAGCGTCACGTCGAGCTGCGCGAAGTCCCACAGCAGCGTGCTGATGAGGCCGTAGCGCGCCGCCGGCTCGGAAGCCGCGCGGACGTCCGCCACGGTGAGGACCAAGACTCCCGCGCTGGTGTCGAGCCGTTCGGTGAGCGTGCGCAGCATGCGACGCCCGACCTGGGTCATGGCGAACGCCGGATCGGTGCCCGGGACGACCGCGGGGATCTCGCTGGCGCCGAGCAGCAGCGTCCCATCGGCGCTGCGCAACGCGTATTCAACGGAATCGGGAGCGGGCATCGGCGGCTTGCGGCCCGCGCCGGTGTCGAGACGCACCGCGCCGCGATCGATCTCGATCCGCGCCGTCAACGCGGCTGCCGCGTCCCGGAGCCGCTGATCGCGGCCGATGACACCGGGAGCGACGCGATTGAAGTAGTGCACCAACGCGCCGCAAAGCGCCAGGAGCATGAGGGGCACTGCCAGCCAGAGAACCAACTGGCGGCTGATGGACGAGGTCACGCGGACTTCGCTTCTTCCAGGCGGTAACCCAAGCCGCGAAGGCTGCGAATGACGGCTGCATCGCCCAGCTTGGCGCGCAATCTCGAGATCTGCACTTCCACCGCGTTCGGCGTGACGTCCTGCTCCGGACCCGCCACCGCCTGCTGCACCCGCTCTTTCGATACGATCTGACCGGTGCGCCGCACCAGGCACTCGAGAATCAGCCACTCGCGCGCGGTGAGCTCGACTTCGGCCTCGTCTATGCAGAGCCTGCGACCAGTGAGGTCGACGCTCATGCGGTTGAGCCTGATGATGCCCTCGAGCGCGCCCCCGGAGCGGCGCATCAAGGCGCGACAGCGCGCGGCGAGCTCGGCCGGCTCGAACGGCTTGGACAAGAAATCGTCGGCGCCGATGTCGAGCGCTTTGACCTTGTCGGCGAGGGTGCAGCGGGCGGTCAATATCAGGGTCGGGATGGCGATACCCGCGCTGCGCAGCCGGCGCACGAGCGTCAGGCCGTCGGCGCCCGGCAGGCCGACGTCGATCACCGCGAGGGCGAATTCCTCGGCGGCGATCGCCGCACGCGCCTGCTCAGCGCTCGCGACGCGGTGTACGGAGTAGTTGGCGGCCGACAGTCCCCGGGCGATCGCGTCGGCGACGATGTCGTCATCCTCGACGACTAGGAGCCGCACGGCCGGCCGACCTTCGCGCGCTCATTATTCACCGGCCGCTTGCGCCCCGTCCGACGCGTCTCGGTCCGCCGCAAACGCATTGCGGCGCTGGGGCAACCCGGCACGCAGCTTCGCTTCGAAGGCTTTGGCGAACGCTTCGGTGTACACGTGCGGGAATCCGTCGGCGCTGCGCTGCGCCAACCCTAAGAACATCTCGGCGTAGAGCTCCCAGTAGCGCGCCTTGTTCTGGGTTCCGAACACGCTCTTTTTCGTGGCGCGATCGAAGCGCTCCTCCAGCTCTTTCGGATCCACCCGGCCCAGGAATTCCTCGAAGGCCGCACGGCTTGCCGCGAGCAACGCGGCGTTCTGCGCCTTGAGCTCGCGGTAGTTGTCGCGGATCGCTTCCACTGAGCCTAAGCGGGTCGAGGTGGTGTTGAGCAGGCGCACCAGCGCCTCGTCGACGCCCTTGGAGAAATTGAGCGGCGATTCCGGGGCGTCGCTCGGCTGCGGAGCCGACATCCGGAATCGATTGCGAAACTCGTTACGGCTCTGGTTCAAATCCATGAGGCCCAAGACCGCCTCGCGCAGTATTTGGCCGGCGAGCTGCAGCGCGTGCGAGCGCGCCTCCGAAGAGATGCTGCGCGGGTCCACGCCTGCGCCCCGGCAAAACGTCGCGAGGCCGAGATCGTAGTCGCCTTCGAACAGCGCCCCGCTGCCCGCGGACGCCTGTGTTGGCGGGAGCGGCGGCCGCAGCCCGGCCGCGGCTTCCGCCTTGCCCTCCACCTTGAGCGGCCTGGTCATCATGTGCCAGGGCGTACCGGAATTTTCGGGCGAATGCACGTGGTCCCGCTCGGCCGAGACGGACTGGCCGTAGGCGTTGCGCGGACGGACTCCCGAGTCCGCGGCCAACTGATCGCTCGGCTCGAGCAGCTGGGAGAGGTCGAGGTCGGCACCGAGATCGTTGGCGGTCGATTTCTTGACCGCCGACGAGCCGGCCTGGCCGTCGTAGGCGACGATCGCGCCCTCGTCGGGCGGGAAGTCGTTGCTCTTGTCGATGCTGACGAGCAGCTCATACTCGCCGAGGCGCAGGTAATCCCCGTCCTTCAGGACGTAGTCGTGATACTTGCCAAGCGGTACCTGGGCGCCGTTAATGTAGGTTCCGTTGGAGCTGGTATCGACCAGGACGTAGGATCCCGACCGGAAATCGATGCGCACGTGTTTTCCCGAGAGGTAGCGATCGGGGTCGGGTAGAATCCAGGCGTTGTCCGTCGCGCGCCCGATGGTTCCGCCGTGAACGCCGAACACTTTGCTAGAGTTCTGGCCCAGCCGGATTCCGTGCTCGCTGACTACGCTTAAGCGTAGGGTCATATTGTGTCCCTCCGGCGGGTCTAAACGACTGCGCTAAGTGCCCGTATAATATGGTGAAATGCTAGCAATGCTTGGAGCCCTCTAAATGGCCGCGAGTCACATTTTTAAAGTTCTCTTCGTGAATCAAGGCAAGGTGTATGAGATCTATGCCCGCAAAGTGAGCCACGGCAGCCTGTTCGGGTTCATCGAGGTCGAGGAGCTCGTGTTCGGCGAGCGTACCACCGTGGTGGTGGACCCCACGGAGGAGAAGATAAAGGCCGAGTTCAACGAAGTAAAGCGAACCTACCTGCCCATGCATTCGGTGCTGCGCATCGACGAAGTGAAGAAGCAGGGCGTCAGCAAGATCGTCGCGCTCGAGGGCTCGAACGTGTCTCAATTCCCGGTGCCGATTTACACGCCGGGCGGCGATTCGAACGCGCGAAAATAGGCCTCCCTTGATCGACTCCGGGCCGAGTCCGCCGGGCGCGGAACTCTGTTAGAATTCCGTATGTTCAGTTTGCTCGGCGCGCCCGCGCTGTCGCAATTCCGCCTCGACAAGCTGCTGCACTCCCTGCAAGCCCGGGACGGGCGCGTTCGCGCGGTCGCGTCGCGCTTGATTCACTTTGTCGACGCGGCGCGCCCACTCGATGAGTCCGAGCTCGAGTTGCTGGGCAAATTGCTCAGTTACGGTCCCCGGGCGCACTTGCAGGCGGAGCGCGGCCGGAGCGTGTTGGTGACGCCTCGGTTGGGCACCGTATCGCCGTGGTCGAGCAAGGCCACCGACATCGCGAAAGTCTGCGGGCTCGATTGCGTGCGGCGCTTGGAGCGGGGTGTCGTGTATTTTCTCGATACCGCCGAGCCGCTCGAGGACGCGGTGCTGCGCTCGCTCGGTGCGTTGCTGCACGACCGGATGACCGAATCGCTGTGGCTCGACACGCTGGAGCCGGATCTGTTTCGCGCCCGCTCACCGCGTCCCCTGCGCGTGGTGACGCTCGGCCGCGAGGGACGCGCCGCGCTCGCCCGCGCCAACGCGGAGTGGGGTCTCGCCCTGTCGAGCGATGAGATCGATTACCTGGTCGACTCCTTCGGCACGCTCGGGCGCGATCCGACGGACGCCGAGCTCATGATGTTCGCGCAGGCGAATTCGGAGCACTGCCGGCACAAGATCTTCAACGCCGAGTTCATCATCGACGGCCGGCCGATGAGCTCGACGCTCTTTGCGATGATCCGCGCGACCTACGCGGCGAACTCCGCCGGCGTTCTGTCCGCCTATCGCGACAATGCGGCAGTGATCGAGGGGGGGAGCGCGACGCGCTTCTTCCCCGATCCGGCCACGCAGCGCTACGGCGGCGTGGTCGAGCCGGTCGACATCCTCATGAAGGTGGAGACTCACAACCATCCGACGGCCATCTCGCCGTTCCCCGGCGCATCGACCGGCTCCGGCGGCGAGATTCGCGACGAAGGGGCCACCGGGATCGGCGCCAAGCCCAAGGTGGGCCTGACCGGATTCTCGGTGTCGAATCTGCGCATTCCGGGCATGGTGCAGCCGTGGGAGACGGATCTCGGCAAGCCCGAGCGTATCGCCTCGGCGCTCGACATCATGCTCGCCGCGCCCTTGGGTGCGGCGGCTTTCAACAACGAGTTCGGCCGGCCCGCGACTTGCGGCTACTTTCGCACGTTCGAGCAACGCGACCCCGATCGCCCGGTGATCCGCGGCTATCACAAGCCCATCATGGTCGCGGGGGGCCTCGGCAACGTGCGCCGCGAGCACGTGGAGAAGCGCGACGCAGCCGTGGGCGCGCCGCTCGTCGTGCTCGGCGGTCCCGCCATGTTGATCGGTCTGGGCGGCGGCGCGGCGTCCTCGCTCGGCAGCGGACAGAGCTCATCGGATTTGGATTTCGCCTCCGTACAGCGCGGCAACCCCGAGATCCAGCGGCGCGCGCAAGAGGTCATCGATCGATGTTGGGCGCAGGGTGAGGCGAATCCCATCCTGTTGATCCACGACGTCGGTGCCGGCGGACTGTCCAACGCGTTGCCCGAGGCGATCGCGCACAGCCGGCGCGGCGGGCGGATCGATTTGCGCAAGATCCCGAGCGCGGAGCCCGACCTATCGCCCATGGAGATCTGGTGCAACGAGGCGCAGGAGCGCTACGTGCTGGTGCTCGCGCCCAAGAGCGTCGAGCGCTTCGCGCGCCTGTGCGAGCGCGAGCGCTGTCCCTTTGCGGTGGTGGGCGAGATCACCGACGACGGGCGTTTGCTGGTCGAGGATCCGATGCTCGCGGCGCGGCCCGTAGAGATGCCCCTCGACGTGCTGTTCGGCAAGCCGCCCCGCATGACGCGCGACGTGAGCAGCGTCGCGAAGCGGCGCTTGGCGCTACCGACTTCGGGGACGACGATTGCCGAGTCGCTCGAACGGCTGCTGCGTCTGCCGACGATCGCCGACAAGTCGTTTTTGATCACCATCGGCGATCGCACCGTCGGCGGCCTTGTGAGCCGCGACCAGATGGTGGGTCCGTGGCAGGTTCCGGTGGCGGATGTCGCAGTCAGCCTGTCCGACTACGAGGGTTACGGCGGCGAAGCCATGGCGATGGGAGAACGCGCGCCGGTGGCGTTGCTCGATGCGCCGGCTTCGGGCCGGCTCGCGGTCGCCGAATCGATCACCAACATCGCCGCGGCCGACGTCGTGACCTTGAGCGATATTCGTTTGTCGGCGAACTGGATGGCGGCCTGCGGCGAGCCCGGCGAGGACGCCGACCTGTACGCCACCGTGCGCGCCGTCGGCGTCGAGCTCTGCGCCAAGCTCGGCATCACGATTCCGGTGGGCAAGGATTCGCTCTCGATGCGCACCGAGTGGACCGATTCGGGCGGTGCGCGCTCGGTGATCGCGCCCATCTCGCTCGTCGTATCGGCGTTCTCCAAGGTGTCCGACGCGCGGCGTACCCGGACGCCGGTGCTCGATGCATCGCGGCCCTCGCGGCTCGCGCTGATCGATCTCGGCGCCGGCAAGAACCGTCTCGGAGGCTCTTGTTGGGCCCAGGTGTTCGAGCACGCCGGGGGCGAGCCGGCCGACCTCGATGACCCCGTCCTGTTGCGGGCTTTTTTCGCGGCAATACGCGAGCTCAAGGATGCGGGATTGGTGCTCGCCTACCACGACCGCTCCGACGGGG
>JBEKVP010000117.1:0-7102 GCA_049513935.1 Steroidobacteraceae bacterium | reverse complement strand
CACCGTGCAGGCGATTCCTCCGGTCGGATCGCCGAGCGCCCCTCCGCAGGCGGCCGCCGCCGATGCCATCGATCAGCTCGCGGAAATCATGGTCGAAGGGCGCGAGCCGCGCTACGTCGCGCCGACCCGCCGCGACCAGATCGGGCGGATCTGGGCGCCGGTGCTGATCAACGGCCGCGGGCCCTTCAGGCTGGTGCTCGACACCGGCGCGAGCAGCTCCGCCGTCACCGCGATGGTGGCGCTCGCACTCGGCATGCCGACCGACCAGTCGCCGCCCGTGATGCTGCGCGGAGTCACCGGTGAGGCGACCGTGCCCACGATCAAGGTGGACACGCTGAGCGTCGGAGATCTCGCCGTGGATTCGCCGGTGTTGCCGATCGTGCCCGATGCGCTCGGCGGCGCCGAAGGCATACTCGGCTCGGAGGGCCTGAAGAACAAGCGCATCTTCATCGACTTTCACCACGATCAGATCGTGATCACCTATTCGCGCGACGAGCGCGCGGGGCATGGATTCTTCACGGTGCCGTTCAAGTTGATCCGCGGCCAGCTGATCGTGATCGACGCCATCGTGGGACACACCCACGCCAAGGCCATCATCGACACGGGCGGACAGGTGACGATCGGCAACCTCGCGCTGCGCGACGCGCTCTCGGAGCACAATCTCGGATTCCGCGGCAAACCGGATAGCATCCAGGGCGCGACCCTGGCGATCGAGAAGGGCGAGATGATCGACACCCCCGCGATCGAAATGGGCCCGATTCAGATACGCGACTACGGTGTCACATTCGCGGACGTGTTCATCTTCAAGCACTGGAGATTCATCAGCGAGCCCGCGATCATGATCGGCATGGACGCGCTCGGCACGCTCGACACTCTGATCATCGACTACCGGCGCAAGGAATTGCAGATCCGCATGGCGAAGCCGAGCTGAGCCGCCGCCGCTGCTTTTTTCGCGCGGTTGCGCGAGAATGAGGCAGGCACGGGCGCGGAGAGCCGATGATCAACAAACCGATGATTGTGGTTGCGGCGGTGGTGGTGCTGGCCGGGGCAAGCATTGCCTACTACTTTCACACTCACAACGCCTCGACGGCGCGCTTGCCCGCCGCCGCGCCGCCCCCGCCCGCGGCGCCGGCCGAGTCCGCCATCGAGCATCCCGTGCCGAACTCGCCGTCGGCCTCTTCCGCGCCGCTTCCCGCGCTCGGCGACAGCGACCCGGCCATTCGCGATGCGCTCGCCGCGGCGACCGGCAAGGACGCCATGCAGTATCTGGTGCCGGAGAGCATCGTGCGGCACATCGTCGTGACGATCGACAATCTGCCCCGCCAGAAAGTATCTGCGGCCAAGCGGCCGACGGTGGCGGTGCCGGGTACGTTCCTGGCCGAGGGCGATGAGCTGCACGCCACCATCGATCCTAAGAACTACGCGCGTTACGACCCCATGGTGAGCGTGGTGCGCAAGCTCGACATGAAGCAGGTCGCGGATGTGTACCTGCGCTTCTATCCGTTGTTTCAAGGCGCCTACCAGGACCTCGGATACCCGACCGGCTACTTCAACGACCGGCTGGTGCAAGTCATCGATTCGCTGCTCGCGACGCCGCAGATCAAGGGTCCGATCGAGCTTACCCGGCCGAACGTGCTGTATACGTTCGCGGATCCGACGCTCGAGGCGCGGCCCGCGGGCCAGAAGCTGCTGCTGCGAATGGGGCCCGACAATGCGGCCACGATCAAAGCGAAGCTTGGCGAGCTGCGCGCCATCATCACCGCGGCGCCGCCCGCCCACTGACCAATTAGAGCAATCGAAGGGGGATGGCATGAACAGTACGACGACGGCCGGAGTCTCGGTGCCGAGCGAGCGGGCGCCGAATCAGTGGTTGGTGATCGGCGCCTCGTCGCTCGGCACGGTATTCGAGTGGTACGACTTCTACATCTACGGATTGCTCGCGACCATCCTGACGGCGCAATTCTTCTCCGGCGTGAACGAGATCACCGGATTCATTTTCGCGCTGGCGACGTTCGCCGCCGGATTCGCCGTGCGGCCGTTCGGCGCGCTGGTGTTCGGGCGGCTCGGCGATCTGGTCGGACGTAAGCACACGTTTCTCATCACCATGAGCATCATGGGCGTCGCGACGTTCGCGGTTGGCTTGCTGCCGAGCTACGCCTCGGCGGGGCTGTTCGCGCCGATCGCGCTCGTGCTCTTGCGCCTTCTGCAGGGACTCGCGTTGGGCGGGGAGTACGGGGGGGCGGCGACGTACGTCGCCGAGTACGCGCCGGCGGGCAAACGCGGCCAGTACACGAGCTGGATCCAAACCACCGCCACACTCGGGTTGTTCGCCGCTTTGCTCGTGGTCATCGGCGTCCGCACGGGCCTGGGCGAGGATGCGTTCAAGGCCTGGGGCTGGCGCATTCCTTTCATGGCCTCGCTGCTCCTGCTGATCGTCTCGTTGTGGATCCGCATGAAGCTCGACGAGAGTCCGGTATTCACCCGCATGAAGCGGGCGGGCACCACGTCGAAGGCGCCGCTCGCCGAGGCGTTCGGACGCTGGGGCAATCTCAAGATCGTGCTGATCGCGCTTTTTGGAGCGGTGATGGGCCAGGCGGTGGTCTGGTACTGCGGCCAGTTCTACGCGTTGTTCTTCCTGGAGCGGATCCTGCGCGTCGACGGTGCGACCACCAACATCCTGACCGCGATCGCGCTCGCACTCGCGACGCCGGCGTTCGTGTTCTTCGGTTGGTTGTCCGACCGGATCGGCCGCAAGCCCATCATCCTCACCGGCTGCCTGCTTGCCGTGCTCACCTATTTTCCGCTGTTCCATGCGCTCACGCTGTATGCAAATCCGGCGCTGTTCGCGGCGCAGGCCAGGGCGCCGGTGGCAGTGATCGCCGATGCGCAGCAGTGCTCCATTCAGTTCGATCCGGTGGGCAAGAACAAATTCGATTCGACGTCCTGCGACATCGCGAAGAGCTTTCTCGCCAGGGCGGGAGTCTCGTACCAGCGCATCGACGCACCGTCCGGGGCCGTCGCCCAGATCCGCGCCGGCGAGACCACGCTCACGGCGCCCGACCCGCGGACCGTCACGGGCGCGGAGCGCAAGACGGCGATCACCGATTTTCAGTCGGCCGCGAAGAAGGCGCTGACTCAAGTCGGCTATCCGGACAAAGCGGATCCGGCGAGCGTCAACAAACCGATGGTGGTGCTGATCCTCTTCGTGCTGGTCCTGTACGTGACCATGGTGTACGGGCCGATCGCGGCGCTCCTGGTCGAGCTGTTTCCGGCGCGCATCCGTTACAGCGCGATGTCGCTGCCGTATCACATCGGAAACGGCTGGTTCGGCGGATTTCTGCCGACTACCGCGTTCGCGATGGTGGCGGCGACCGGCGACATCTACTACGGACTGTGGTACCCCATCGTGGTGGCGGGAATGACCGTCGTGTTGGGTTTTTTGTTCCTGCCCGAGACGTTCAAACGCCCGATCGCAGACTGAGGCGGTCGACTGCACAAAACTGCGGCCTCGTACCGCGGCTCGCGCCGCGGCGCGGGTTACATTTGCTTCACGGAACTAGCCGTTGTTCGCGGCGTTACGTTATACGGAATGGAGGAGCGGCGTGCTGACTCGCGCTCCCGTACACAACACTATAAGGACGGCAACATGTCGAAACCACTGGAAAGAGGTTCCACCCTGCTGACGGCTCGAAACGGGCTCGCGCTGTCGCTCGCTGCGGCGACCTTGCTGGCCGGCTGCGTCGCGGAGGTGCGGCCCGCTTACCCGCCGCCGCCGCCCCCGCCGCCAGCCTATTCACCGCCCCCGCCGCCTGCTTATTCGCCGCCGCCCGCGGCCGAATACGACGCGAGCGCACCGGCGCCTCAAATCGAGGAGCAAGCCACCCAGCCGCCGCCGGCGCTGCCCGACTATCAACAGCCGCCCTGTCCGGAGGTCGGATTCTTGTGGACGCCGGGCTATTGGGCGTTCTCTTCGGCGGGCTACTACTGGATTCCGGGCACCTGGGTCGCCCCGCCTGTCGTCGGCGTTCTCTGGACGCCCCCCTACTGGGGCTTCGTCGGCGGTGTGTATGCGTTTCACGCCGGCTACTGGGGTCCGCACATCGGGTTCTACGGCGGTGTGAATTACGGCTTCGGCTACGGCGGAGTCGGCTTTGCCGGCGGCCGCTGGGCAGGCAATTCCTTCGCCTACAACACCGCGGTGACCAACGTGAATACAACGGTGATTCACAACACCTACGTGAACAACGTCACCGTCAACAACGTCACCGTCAACAAGGTGAGCTACAGCGGCGGTGCCGGCGGCATCGCCGCGCAGCCGACCCCGGCCGAGCGGCAGGCGATGGCCGAGCAGCACACCCCGCCCACGGCTGCGCAGGTATCGCACGTGCAGGAAGCAGTGAGGAATCCGCAGCTCTCCGCCAAGGCAAACGGGGGCCATCCGGCGATTGCCGCCACGGCGCGCGCCGGCGCCTTCACGAAGGAGAGCATCGTGCCGGCGAAAGGCGCTCCGCCCTTGAAGCCGATCGTACCGGCCGCGCACTCGCCCGCGGCGAATCCCGCGCTCCACCAGCCGGTCAACGCCGCACATCCGGAAACGACCGCTCCGAAGGCGCCTGTGACCGCGCGTCCGGAAGAGGGGCTCAAGCAGCCGGCGCCTGCGACGCGATCAGCCGCGCCGCCCGTGCGGGCGGCGCAACCGCCGAAGGCACCTGCGGCGAAGGCGCCTCCGCCGAAGGCACCTCCGCCGAAGGCCGCCCCGCCGAAGGCACCTCCGGCCAAGAAGCCGCCGCCCGAGCACGGCGAGAAGCCCTGAGGGGCGGGCGTTCGGGCTGCGCGCCCCGATGAAGACACGTCCGGGCCGGCTAGCGCGCCGGCCCGGACTCGGTTTTGACGACCGGCAGTTCGACGAAGCTCACGAGCGGGCCGCCGTCGTAGACCTTGACGGTGGATTTCTGGTAGTCGCCGGGTTTGGCGAAAAAGATGTTCTCGACGTAAGTCTGGGGATTCCGGTCGTAAAGCGGAAACCAGCTCGACTGGACCTGGACCATGATGCGATGTCCGGGTAGGAACACGTGATTCACGGTCGGTAGCGAAAAGCGGAACACCTGGCTCTTGCCGGCGGGTATCGGCTTCGGATTGCTGAACGAATCCCGATAGCGCCCGCGCAGGATGTCCGCGGACACCATGAGCTCATAGCCGCCCATCTTCGGCTCGCGCCCGACCTCGTCGGGATACACGTCGATCAGTTTCACCACGAAATCGCCGTCGGTCCCGGTCAGGGATGCGACCAGGTTGGCGACGGGTTCGCCGCTGATCTTGAGCGGCTGCTCGAGCACCGGCGTCTTGAAGCTGAGCACGTCGGTGCGCGATGCGGCCTCCCGCTGGTCGCTCACCAACCAGGTTTGCCAGGTCTCCCCGCCCTCGTCCCCGCCGATGTGGATCGGCCGGTGCAGATACGGCACCGGTTTTGCGGGGTCCGAGACATAGGCCTCGAAGCTCGATCCGCCCGGTGCCGTGAAGCCGAGCGCCCCGCCGGGTTGGAGGTAGAGCTTGTCGCGCTCGACCGCGCAACCCAGAGTGCATCCCGAGGGCCACGTGGAGAGATTCAGCCAGCGGTTGTCGCCGGTCTCGAAGGCGGTGACCGGCGCGATGGCGAGCGGCGGAGCATCGTCCTTGAGGAAATGATTCAGGAACGGCGCGAGCACGTAGCGCCTGAAGTATTGCGCCGTGTCGGCGCCGAATTGAATCGCCCCGATGCGGCTGCCGTCGAGCCGTTCCTGATGGTGAAACCAGGGACCCAGGACCAGGAAGATATTCGAATGATCGCCCGGCCGCGCTTCGAGCGCCTTGTAGAGCGCGATGTTGCCGTAGATGTCCTCTTGATCCCACAGGCTGTGAACCAGCAAGGTGGGGACCGTCACGCCGCGGGCCGCGAGGATCCGGTCGAGCGCTTGATCCTGCCAGAACGCGTCGTACGCCGGGTGGCTCATGACCTTGCCGGCGAATCCGACCTGGTCGAGCCCATGCAGCCGCGCCATGTCGCCGGCGGATCCGGCGGAGAGCCACGTGTCGTAGTCATCGTAGTGATCCGACCACCAATGGATCTCGCTCGTGCGGGAGGCCTCTTGATCGTGAAAATACACGAGGCTGTCTTGCCGAAACGCTCCTTTGTGGAACCAATCGTCGCCCATCCAGCCGTCGACCATCGAATTGATCGGCACCGCCGCGCGCAGGGCCGGATGCGGATTCACTAGCGCCATCAACGAGGTGAACCCGTCATACGAGATTCCGAGGATGCCGACCTTGCCGTTGGTCTCGGGGACGTTTTTGACGAGCCAATCGATGGTGTCGTAGGTGTCGGTCGCGTGGTCCACCGATCCCGCGTTCAAAGGCCCCTGCAGCGGGCGGGTCATGAGGTAATCGCCCTCCGAGCCGTGCTTGCCGCGCACGTCCTGGAGCGCCCGGATGTAGCCGCCGCTCGCCACGAGCTCATCGGCTACGTCGCTCGAGTCGATGACCGCCGCGAGGTGCGCACTCACATTGTGCACGATGCGCTCGGTGGCGCCATACGGGGTTCGGGTCAGCAGGATGGGCGCGCGTTGCGCGCCGCGAGGAATGAGAATCAACGTCTTGAGCTTGACGCCGTCGCGCATCGGGATCATGACTTCGCGCTGCGCGTAGTCGAAGCTATCGACTCGCGCGGTGAAGGCCGCGGGGATCTCGCTCGGCGGCGCGTCCCCAGCGGCCGCGCATGCGGCCCAGAGCAGCACGCCGGCGAAACCGAGCGCGCCGGCGAGCTTGCGAGGGCGTCCTTGCGGCGCCGTGAGCCGGCTCTGACGGGCCGCCGCGGCGTTCGCGGCGCCCCGTTCCGGCCGTATCTTGCGGCAATCGGGTACAGGGAGCATGATCCTCCTAGAGAGGTTTGCGGAGCTTTTGACAATATAAGTTGGCGGTGCCTGCCGGCGCCAGAGCGGGAGGGTAGGAGCATGAATTCATTATCGGTCTCCGTAGCGGACGGCGTTGCCACATTGCGCATCGATCGGCCCGAAACGAGCAATGCCATCGACATCTCCATCATCCGCGCGATGCACCTCGCGCTCGA
>JBEKVP010000116.1:0-7127 GCA_049513935.1 Steroidobacteraceae bacterium | reverse complement strand
TCTCGCCCGAGCCGTCCTCCACGCTGTCCAAGGCGACTTCGACGGTCTCGCCCACCGCCACCTCGATCTCGCCCTTTTCGTTCTTGAACTGGTCCGAGGGGATGACGGCTTCGGACTTCAGTCCGACGTTGACGATGACATAATCTTGACCGACCTCGACGATCAGTCCATTCAGGATGGTGCCGGGACGGATCCGCTGGCTCGCGATGCTCTGTTCAAACAGTTCCGCAAAACTTTCAGTCATGTGTTCTCTGTACGCGTTTCCCTGGCATCGATCCTGGATGCATCAGGGGTTACCAAACATAACGGGGATCGCTCCTTGATCCACCGCACCTAAAACTCATCAAATGTCCCGCTGGCTCCTAAGGGGAGCGGCGGACCAGCTCCAAGACGCGTTCAACCACTTCATTGACGGACATCCCCGTCGTGTCGAGCACGACCGCGTCGGCGCTTGCGACAAGAGGCGATGAGGCGCGCGTAATGTCGCGCTTATCCCGCTCCGCGATCTCCAGCGAAAGGGCGGCAAGGGTAGCAGTAACCCCCTTTTCTTTCAACTGGTTATGACGCCTCAACGCCCGCTCTTCAAGGCTCGCGGTGAGAAAAATCTTGAATTTCGCAAAAGGGAAGACCACCGTGCCCATATCGCGGCCGTCGGCCACCAACCCGGGGGATACGGCGAATGCCCTCTGGCGCTCCAGAAGCGAAGCCCGCACCGGGGGGAGCGCGGCCACCTGGGATGCATCGTTGCCGGCCCGCTCGGTGCGGATGTCCCGGGTAACGTCCTCGCCGTCGAGCCAGACCACCTCCTGGCCGCCCGGCCGGGACCCGAACCCTATGTCAAATGCCGCCGCGAGCCGGGCGAGCTCCGGCGCGTCATCGAGCGCGATGCCGCCGCGCCGGGCCGCCAGCGCGACCAAGCGATAGAGCGCACCGCTATCGAGCAGACGCCAGCCGAGAGCCTCCGCGACGGCACGGCTGACGGTGCCCTTGCCGGATCCGGAGGGGCCGTCGATGGTGAGCACCGGCACGCCGGCCTCGGGGGTCCTAGCCACGGGGAGCGCATCCCGCGAATTCCCGTCCGCTCATGCGTGAGACTCCTCGAGGCCGAGACCCGCCGAGCGGGCGAGCTCCACGAACCCGGGGAAAGAGGTCGCCACGTTCGCCGTGTCGCGGACCCGGATGGGCCTGGCGGCGCGCAGACTCGCGATGCTGAAGGCCATCGCAATGCGGTGATCGCCGCGGCTGTCGATCTCACCGCCGCCGAACGCCGGCCCGTCGGCGCGGCCGCGGATGTGCATGCCATCGGGCGTCACGCGGTGCTCGACCCCGAGCGCCTCGAACCCCGCGCCCATCGCGGCGATGCGGTCGCTCTCCTTGACCCGCAGCTCCTCGGCGCCGGTTATCACCGTCTCGCCCTCGGCGCAGGCGGCGGCTATGAACAGCACCGGGAACTCGTCGATCGCGAGCGGCACCAGCGAAGCGGGCACGGCGATGCCCTTCAAGAAAGAGGGGCGCACCCGTAAATCGCCCACCGGCTCTGCGCCGCTCATGCGCGCCTCCTCCACGTCGATTCGACCGCCCATGCTGCGCAGGATATCGAGCAGGCCGACGCGCGTGGGATTGAGTCCCACATTCTGCAGCACGAGGCCCTCCTCCGGGGCCGCCAGCAGTCCGGCCACGATGAAAAACGCGGCCGAGGAGAAGTCGCCGGGAACCTCGAGATTCCGGCTCATGAGCCGCTGCGGGGGCTCGAGCAGGGTGGCGAGACCCTCGCTCGCGATCTTCACGCCGGCGGCGAGCAGCATGCGCTCGCTGTGGTCGCGGCAAACCGCCGGCGAGGTCACCCGCGTCGCTCCCTCCGCGTAGAGCGCCGCGAGCAAGATGGCCGACTTCACTTGTGCGCTCGCCACCGGCATCTGGTACGAGATGCCGTGCAGGCGGCGCCGGCCGCTCACCTCGATCGGCGGCGTGCCATTGTGAGTGCGCACCTCCGCGCCCATCTCGCGCAACGGCTTGGCAACGCGCTCCATGGGCCGCTTCATCAAGGACTCATCGCCGATGAGCCGGGAATCGAACGGCTGCGCCGCCAGAAGGCCCGTGAACAGGCGGATCGCGGTGCCGGCGTTGCCCATGTCGAGCGCATGCGGTGCACCCCTCAAGCCGTGCAGGCCGACGCCGTGCACCCGCACCCGCGACGGGGCCGGTTGCTCGATCGGCACGCCGAGCGCGCGCATCGCTTGAAGCGTGGCGAGACAGTCCTCGCTCGCCAGAAAGCCGCTCACCTCGCTCACCCCGTCCGCGAGCGCGGATAAGAGGATCGAGCGATGCGAGATGGACTTATCGCCTGGTACCGTGAGCGGGCCGGAAACGCTTCGCGCCGGCCGCGCCTCGATGCAGCGCGATCCGGGCGCCATCAGAGAACGGCCCGCGGATAGGACCCGAGAACCTTGAAGAGCGAGGCGCGCTGCTCGAGCGAGGCAAGCGCCTGGGCGAGCGGCGGGTCGCTCACGTGACCCTCGACGTCGATGAAGAACACGTAGTCCCATTTGCGCTTGCGCGAGGGACGCGACTCGATGCGGGTCATGTTGATGCGGTGCTCGGCGAACGGCTCGAGCAGCCGGAACAGCGCGCCGGCATCGTCGGTATCGCTCGCCGAGACGAGCAACGTCGTACGGTCGGCTCCGCTCGGACTGAACAGCTTTCGGCCCACGACCAGAAAACGCGTGGTGTTATCCGGCCGGTCCTCGATCTCATCCGCGAGCAGGGTGAGGCCGTAGATCTCGGCCGCCGCCCGGCTCGCGATAGCGGCGCTGCCGCGCTCGTCGCGCGCGCGCCGCGCGCCCTCCGCATTGCTCGATACCGCGACACGCTCGGCCTCGGGCAGCTGATCGTCGAGCCAGCCGCGGCACTGCGCGAGCGCTTGCGCATGCGCGCAAACCCGCCGCACCTCGGCGAGCCCGCTCATGCGGCCCATGAGATGGTGATGGATGCGCAGCTCCACCTCGCCGCAAATCTTGAGGGCCGAGCCCAGGAACATGTCGAGGGTGTGGTTGACGGTGCCTTCGCTCGAGTTCTCGATCGGCACCACGCCGAAGTCGGCGATGCCACCCTCCACTTCGTGAAAGACCTCGTCGATCGCCGGTAGCGGCAGCGCACGCACCGAGGAACCGAAGTGCTTGAGCACGGCGGCCTGGGTAAAAGTGCCTTCGGGGCCCAAGAACGCGACCTTGAGGGGCTCCTGCTGGGCGAGACAGGCGGACATGATCTCGCGGAACAAGCGCGCGATCTCCTCGTCGCGCAACGGTCCCCGATTGCGGGCGAGCGCCTTGCGCAGCACGTCCGCCTCGCGCTCGGGACGGTAGAAATCGACCGCCTTGCCGCTCGAGGACTTGGAGATGCCGACGAGCTGCGCAAGACGCGCGCGTTCACTGATCTGCGCATGAATCTGCGCATCGATCGCGTCGATGCGCTCGCGGATCCCTGCGAGATCGGCGGGCCCGGCGCCGGAAAGCAGCACGCCGGGTGCCGCCCGTGCGGCGGACTCGACCGCGGTGTCCGGGGTGCGCCGCGCGGTGCGGCGGGTCGACGCGGCCCCGCGGGGCTGGCCCGTTTTTTTCTTGGCCACGCGATTCCTCACACGTGCTTGCGCTCGAATTCGCGCATGAAGGCGACGAGCGCCTCGACGCCGGCGAGCGACATGGCATTGTAGAGGCTCGCGCGCATCCCGCCCAACACGCGGTGGCCCTTGAGATTGGCGAGCCCGGCGGCGGCGGCCTCCTCGAGAAACACGGCGTCGAGTTCGGGCTTCGCGAGCGTGAAGGTGACGTTCATCCACGAGCGCGCATCCTTGGCCACGCGGTTCCTATAGAACGAGGAAGCGTCGATCGCGGCGTAGAGTGCACGCGCCTTGGCGCTGTTACGCTCGGCCATGGCGCCGAGCCCGCCGTGCTTCTTCAGCCATTTGAAGACCAAGCCCGCGACGTACCACGCGAACGTGGGCGGCGTGTTCAACAACGAACCCTCGTCCGCCACCGCCTTGTAATTGAACACCAGCGGGGTCTCAGGCCGTGCGTGCCCCATCAGGTCCTCGCGCACGATGACCAGAGTCAAGCCGGACGGTCCGATGTTTTTCTGCGCACCGGCATAGATGAGCCCGAACTTGGACACCTCGATGGGCCGGGACAGCAGGGTCGAGGACATGTCCGCGACCAGCGGCACCGCGCGGGTCGCCGGCACGTATTGGAACTCGACGCCGCTGATCGTCTCGTTCGGCGTGTAGTGTACGTAGGCGGCTTCCGTGCTCAGCTTGAGCTCGCGCTGCGGCGGCACGCGCAGGTATTCCCCGCCCGCGTCTCCGGCGACGTTCACCGCGCAGTAGCGCCGCGCCTCGGCGATCGCGCGCTTCGACCAGTGTCCGGTGTTGATGTAGTCGGTCACCGACTTCGGGGCTGAGAGATTCAGCGGCACCAGCGAGAACTGCGCGCTCGCGCCACCCTGGAGAAAGAGGATCTTGTAGTTGCGCGGCACGGCCAGGAGCTCGCGCAGGTCCGCCTCCGCCTCGGCGGCGACCTGCATGAAAGCCTTGCCGCGGTGGCTCACCTCCATCACCGACATGCCGCTGCCGTTCCAGTCGAGCAGTTCATCGCGCGCCTGCTCCAGCACCTCGGTGGGCAGCACCGCCGGACCGGGAGAGAAATTGAAGGTCCGCACCCGCAACGCCTTAGGATTCGGCGGGGGGATCGCCGGCCCCGGCATCGCCAGCCCCGGCATCGCCGGCCCCGGCATCGCCCTCATCCGGCGCATCGCCTTCAGACGCAAGTCCCGCGATGCGCTCGAGCCCGGAGAGCTGGTCCCCCTCCTCGAGGCGGATGAGGCGCACGCCTTGGGTATTGCGGCCGACCACCGAGATGTCCTTGACCGGAGTGCGCACCAGCGCGCCGTTCTGGCTCATGAGCATGATCTCATCGTCGAGACCCACCTGAAGGGCTCCCACCATGCGGCCGTTGCGGTCGGTGATTTGCAGCGCGATCACGCCCTGGCCGCCGCGGCCGTGCGTGGGGAACTCCTCGAGCGGGGTGAGCTTGCCGAAGCCGTTTTCCGAGGCGGTGAGAATGTAGCCCTGCTCGACCACGATCAGCGCATTGACGCGCTGCTCGTCCGAGAGCTTGACGCCGCGCACTCCGCCGGCCTCGCGGCCCATCGGGCGCACTTCGTCCTCGACGAAGCGGATCGCCTTGCCGCCTGTGGTGAACAGGAGAATGTCCTTGGTCCCGTCGGTGATCGCGACGCCCACGAGCTTGTCGCCCGCATCGAGGCCCACGGCGATGATGCCGCTCGCGCGTGGGCGCGAGAACAGTGCGAGCGAGGTCTTCTTCACCGTGCCGAGGCTCGTCGCCATGAACACGTACTTGCCTTCCTCGAACTCCTTGATGGACAGCATCGCACTGATGCGCTCGCCCTCCTGCAGCGGCAGGAGATTCACGATCGGCTTGCCGCGCGAGCCGCGGCTCGCCTGCGGCAGCTGATAGACCTTGAGCCAATAGACCTTGCCGCGGTCGGAGAAGCACAGCAGCGTATCGTGCGTATTCGCGACGAACAGGTTGTCGATGAAATCCTCGTCCTTCACGGTGGTGGCGGCCTTGCCGCGGCCGCCGCGGCGCTGCGCCTGGTAGGCGGAGACCGGTTGCGCCTTCGCGTAGCCGCCGTGCGACAGCGTCACCACGACGTCCTCGGGCGAGATCAGATCCTCGATGGTGAGATCCTCGTGATTGGCGATGATCTCGGTGCGCCGCGCATCGGCGAAGCTCTCGCGGATATTCTCGAGCTCGCCGCGGATCACGGCGAGCAAGCGCTCGGGCCGCGCGAGTATGTCTGCCAGGTCGCGGATGAGCACCAGGAGCTCCTGGTACTCGGCGACGATCTTGTCGCGCTCGAGGCCGGTGAGCCGGTTCAAGCGCATGTCCAGGATCGCTTGCGCCTGGATCTCGGTCAGCCGGTAGCCGCCCGCGACCAGCCCCAGGGGCGAGGTCTCCCCATCGGGCCGCGTGCTGATCGAGCCCGCGCGCGCGAGCATCTCGGGCACGGCGCCCGAGCTCCAGGTGCGCGACATGAGCGCGATCTTCGCCTCCGCCGGCGCGGGCGAGGCCTTGATCGCCGCGATCATCTCGTCGATGTTGGCGAGCGCCACGGCCAACCCCTCGAGCACGTGGCCGCGCTCGCGCGCCTTGAGCAAATCTTAGACCGTGCGGCGCGTGACCACCTCGCGCCGATGGCGCAAGAACGCGTCGAGCATGTCCTTCAAGCTCAAGAGCCGCGGCTGGCCGTCGACGAGCGCGACCATGTTGATGCCAAAGACCTGTTCCATCTGTGTCTGAGCGAACAGATTGTTGAGCAGAATCTCCGGCACCTCGCCGCGCTTGAGCTCGATCACCACCCGCATGCCGTCCTTGTCGGACTCATCGCGCAGGCCGTCCGATGCGATGCCCTCGATCAGCTTGTCGCGCACCAGGTCGGCGATGCGCTCGATCAGCTTCGCCTTGTTCACCTGGTACGGCAGCTCGGTGATGATGATCGCCTGCCGGTCGCCCTTGCCGACGTCCTCGACGTGGGTGCGCGCGCGCACCGACAGGCGCCCGCGGCCGGTCTTGTAGGCGGCGACGATTTCCTGCGCACCGTTGATCAGGCCGGCGGTCGGAAAATCCGGGCCGGGCACGATCTGCATGAGCTGCGCGAGATTGATGTCCGGGTTCTCGATGAGTGCGATGCACGCCGAGATGATCTCGCCGAGGTTGTGCGGCGGAATGTTGGTCGCCATACCGACCGCGATCCCCGAGGATCCGTTGATCAGCAGATTCGGGATGCGCGCCGGCAGCACGGCCGGCTCACTCTCCGACTCGTCGTAGTTCGGAATGAAGTCGACCGTCTCTTTCTCAATGTCGGCGAGGAGCTCTCCGGCCAGCCTCGACATGCGCACTTCGGTGTAGCGCATGGCCGCCGGCGGATCCCCGTCGACGGAGCCGAAATTTCCCTGGCCGTCGACCAGGAGATAGCGCATCGAGAACGGCTGCGCCATGCGCACAATGGCCTCGTACACCGAGGAGTCGCCGTGCGGGTGATATTTGCCGATC